>JABJKL010000246.1 GCA_018660405.1 Pseudomonadota bacterium
AGTCGACAAAGAAGTTCGTTGCCCGCGGCCAGCCCCAGCATTATGTTGGCTGAAGATAATTCGTAGCGTTCCGCTGCGGCGAGCAGGGCAGGGACCATAACCACACCCGAGTGAACCGGCCCGCCTTCAAAGGTATCATCAAAATCTTCGCCGTGCGCCGCTGTGCCATTAACCAAAGCGGCACTGGATACGGATACCCGTAAGTCATGTCCAATTATTGTGTGATCACCCGATTCTGACGCATCGATCACTGCCATCACATAGTCTTTGCTACGCGCTGCAATACACAGGCCGATTACGTCGACCAGAATATCGCTATTCTTTGCCAGAGTGTCGGCAGACAGATTTGAAGGAACAAGACCTGCACCCCAGTCACCGAGTCTTTGTGAAATGCTGTTATCGTTTTTTGACGTTGGCATGGTCAGATTCTGGCATTTTTACTAACTTAATCACTATCCTTGTGGACCATTATCCTTTCGAAATAGCGCATGAATAAACCGTTTGGAAAGTGATCCAATAATAAATATTGTTGCCAGCGATAATAACACCAGAGAAATCCTGTCATCGACAAAAATACCGAGATCATCACCTGACAATACCAGTGATCGGCGAAAATTACTTTCAATCATAAAGCCGAGAACAAGCCCGAGCACGGTCGGTAAAAAGGGAAATTTTAATAAGCGCATAAAAAACCCAATACACCCTGCAAACAGCATGATTGAGAGATCAAACAGACTATTATTGATTGAATAAATTCCAGACATGATCAATGCGAAGATAAAGGCATTGAGGTATGGACGTGGCCGATTCACCATCCAGATACAGGCGGGCATTATTGCCATACCAATGAACAGCAGAGATATGGCCGCAATAAACAGCCCGGCATACAGGTTCTGAATGATATCCCCTGATTGAGTAAACAACAGTGGGCCGGGCACCAGGCCATGAATCAAAAAACCACCTAATAAAATCGCGGTGGAATTAGAGCCCGGTATACCAAAACTCAACAAGGGAACCAGCGCCGTTTCCGCCACTGTATTGTTTGCCGTTTCGGGTGCCGCAATGCCTTCCGGGGAGCCGTGGCCGAATTCACTTTTAAACCTGGACCATCGCTTCGCCTCGTTGTAAGACATGAACGAGGCAACGGTACCGCCAGCGCCGGGCATTACTCCTTCAAACCCACCTAATATCCCGCCGATAGCTTGTGGCAGGACGAGTCTTTTTTTCAGTTTGTTGTCAGGGAAGCGAATTCTTGGTGCAGTTTTTACCCTGGCATCATCCAACTTTGAGGCCTGCACTAACAATTCGCTCATGGCAAATAATCCCACCATGATCAGAATCGGTTTGATGCCTGACAATAGTTCTGAACTGCCAAAGGTAAAGCGACTTATGCCTGAAACCGGGTCCGTGCCGATGGTCGCAATCATCAGTCCCAGCACAGCGGCAATCAGTCCTTTCACTAGCGATTCTCCAGACAAGCTGACAATAACGCTCAGGCCGAGAACGCCCAGGGCAAAGTATGCGGGGGGCGTAAATGCCAGTGCTACACTGGCCAAAGGCTTGCTGAGCATCACTAATAAAAACAAACCAAACAGACTTCCGATAACGCCGGAATACAAGGATATGCCCAAGGCAAGACCGGCCTTGCCTTGCCGGTTCATCTCGTATCCATCGGTTACCGTGGCAGCGGCGGCATTGGTGCCCGGTGTGCGTATCAGTATCGCCGGTATCGATCCGCCATATTCCGCACCAACATAGGTTGACGCCAGTAACACGATAGCCGTGGAGGGCTGCAGTGCGTATGTAAACGGCAACAACAGAGCCATGGTAATGGAAGGAGAGATGCCCGGCATGGCTCCGCCAATGATTCCCCAAACCACCCCAAGTGTTGCCGCCAGTATCAAATTGATATCTGAAAAGTGAGATAAAAGTGAAAGTAGGGCGTCCATAGTTAGTTAAATAGTTAATTTAAAAGATAATTAAATAGTTAATTTTAAAAATTAATTAAAAAGCTACCTTCTAAAAAATCCCTGAAGGCATGGGGACATCCAGCAGTAGAACAAATATCGCCCAAAGAGTCCCGGCTCCAACGGATGCGATAGCCGCAAGATGCCAGTTGGCAGATGCGCCTTGATAGACCGCCACCAGCGCCAGCAAAATGGCAATGGACAGGGCATAGCCCAGTGTTTTTACCAGCAAAAGATATCCCACGCCTAAACAGAGCAGCCCAAAAGCGCGCAGTATGCGTCTGCCCTGGCCGTGCCATTCGTTTGTTTCCAGTCTGTTGGATTTTATGGAGCGGTACAGAGCCTGCGCGCAAAGAATGAGCCCGAGCGAAATCATCAAACCGCCTAAAATTTTCGGCAGACCGGCTGGACCGACGCTATCCGCTAGTGCGCTGGATCTCAGATTTAATGACAGAAAAAAATATAGGCTGCCCGTTACAACGGCGGCCAGTCCTCCAACGAAATCCCTGGAAAACATTCCGTATCCTCGGGTTATTTTATTTGTTTATTCGATAATACCTGCATTACGCAGATAATCTTCCGTTTCAGCAACAAAATCTGCGATGAAGTCTTTATATTCGATGTACCCGAGATAATCAGGGCGCAAATTGTCCGCTGTATATGATTCCTTATATTCTGGGTTGTTAAGTACTGCCTGAATCGCCTGTTCCCATTGATCAATAATTTCCGGTGCCAGGCCTTTGGGGGCGGCAATCCCTCTAAACTTGCGAACAACGACATCGTATCCAAGTTCTTGCACCGTAGGCAGGTCAGGAAACTGTGATAAGCGGCGATCACTAAAGGTTGCCAGCAGCCTTAAACTGCCAGCTTGCAGTTGCGAATTCAACTCCTGTGCCTCACCAACACCGATATCCAGCGTTCCATTGAGCACATTGATCATTAAATCGCCTCCCCCCTCATGACTAATCACTGCCGCATTGACCCCGGTTGCACTTTTTAGTCGTTCCAGCGCCTGCCGTTCCAGAGAGGCGGGGTTGGCCGCGCCCCAGATACCACGAGAATCGCGGGCTTTATCCAGCACCTCCTTCAGGGTTTGATAGGGACTGTTGGCAGCAGTGTAGATCAGCTCTGGATCAGTAAACAGATTAACTATTGGGTCTACATCTTTGTCTGTAAATGTGGGTCTGGATAGCAGCGAGGTATAAATAAAAGTTGGCGTAGTCGCATAAAATGTTGAACCGTCGGGCGTTGAATTTGCTAATTCGGCAATGGCCGCCGCACCGGAGCCACCGGTTATGTTTTTGATGACGATATTGACTCCCAATTCCGGTGTCAGGTATCGAGACAACAGCCGCAAAAATACGTCGCTACCCCCGCCCGGTCTTGAATGGGTAATAATCGTAATCGTTTTGAGTGGGTAGTTCTGAGAATATGCTGAAAGGCTGACAATGAGCAAAAGCAAGGGCAACACAATTGTTCTTATTAGTATCGATTTCATGAATAGACCCGAGGTTTTTTAATTTGTCAGCCAGATTATTGTAGTGTAACGCCATCGACAACCGAATTAAGTATATTACAAAGTCTGGTCGGGTTCCGTGCAGTGGCTCATTGGACTGTGCTTTCACACCCATACCCCGTGGGCAGAAACCAAAGTATTCTTGCAGGTGACTGCCAGTGTATTGCTGGTAATTCTGACTATAGATATTTATCGGATATTAAGATGGTCATGGCAGGCGAGCAAACGTCTAATAATTTGATATAAAGCCAGTTTACTACGGGCGTTGTTCGTTAAACCGCTTTGATAAACAATGATTGACGATTTAAGATACGCCATTCAACTCTGGAGGATAACTAATAATGAACTTCTTAAATAACGATACAAAGCGTACTTTTCGACAACTCCTGGTATCAGGTCTGCTCATTTTGATTGGGGCAGTCGCCGCTCCCAGCCTGGTATCTGCGGAAACCATCGCAGTGATCGGCACGGGCAATGTCGGCGGTGCCTTGGGGCCGCAGTTCGCCAAGATCGGCCACGACGTGATCTATGGATCGCGTGAACCCGCGCGGGAAGATGTGCAGGCGCTTGTATCCCAAACCAGTGGCAATGCGACCGCTAAATTACCAATGGAGGCTGTTGCCGAAGCCGACATTGTTGTTATCGCGACAAAGTGGGCCGATACCGAAGTGGCGCTCAAGAGTCTCGGCGATTTGTCGGGCAAAATTATTCTCGACCCGACCAATGCCGTGCGTGTTGATGAATCCGGAATACGCCATCATGCTGTTGAAACATCGACAGCACAGATGATTCAGGATTGGGCGCCGAATGCGATGGTCGTCAAGGCTTTCAATACGCTCGGATCTGGAACGATGGCTGATCCAGCCAGCGCAGGTGGTCCGATGACGATTCCGATAGCGGGTAATGATGCAGCAGCCAAAACCGTGATTTCCGGGCTAGTGACGGGCATTGGTTTCGAGGTGGTTGATATGGGAGATATCACAGCCGCCCACGCAATCGAACAGATGCTGATCGTGCGCGGTAACGCCGCCGTTCTGGGTTCGCGTTTTAACTACTACTTCCGACCGGTACCACAAAACTAGCAAGTGCAGGAACCGTGTTAGGAACAGGCGACTTGTTACTGTTCATTGTGGTAGGCTTTGATAGCAGTTTTACCAACACGAATTATAAAGAAGCCCTGGCACGGAAATGCCGGGGCTTTTTTATGACTGAACGCTTTGTTAAACGTAGTTGAACAAGCAGTTCTGTTGCTCGTTAGATGGTTAATAAGCTAGAGGTTTTTGGCAATCGACCTCAATAAATTCGTAGTCTTTTTCGGCGTATTTCCCCCAGCTTATAGTCCAGGGTGCGGTTAAGTGTCCGGGGTCAGTAGCGACCAACTCCAGTGCAAGAACTGCCCGCCCGTCTGCCGTGTCATTGCGATAATAAGTCTCAATCGTGCTTGTCTGATTCGTTAACAAATTACCATTAGTTGCTACAAGGTTCGGTAATAAATGGGACGATTCAATGGTTAAATTTTGCCCCTCATAGCGAGCGATCGATTGGCCAAGATGAGTATGCTCGCCACCGGCCAGGTCACGATCGTCGAAATAAATTGTTCGCACGCCGCCATATTCCTCGTAGGAAATAACCAGGTGGTCGTCATATTGTTCTATTCGAACAGGGTGTGGCGTAAATCCTGCCTGACGAATCAGTCCGGGAGGTTCGCATTGAACTTGCGGGTCATTCTTCGCGTCAAATTCCGCCTGTAAAGCAGCGCCAACTTCGTTCAACGGTAGCGGCGGAACATTTTTTATGGGTGGGCCAACACGACCAGTAGACTCGCCTGTCCAGGCACCTGTGAAGTTAGGTAATCCATTCTCCAGCTGTAAAGGCATATTATAGACAGCTACTGGTATTATCTGCTCCCCACCGGGTTCTCCTAATACGACACCTGTGTCTGGATCAACGAAAACCAATTCTCCGGTCGAAACCATTGGCGAGCCGTTACGTGATGAACTACCCGTTACCCGAATAAAATCGCCCTTAACAAGCGTGTTTCTATCCCAGCCTCGGCGACGCATGCCATTGGCTGCACCCCCTTCGGTTACCCAGCGCGTCACTTCACCATTCTTATCGCTTACATCGAACCACACGGTTACGTGCGGATTAGTGAATTTCATTTCTTCAACATAGCCTTCAACTGTAATGATGTCATTGGTAAAGGTGGCAGCAAACGAATGATGCGCGTAGGTAGGTGTCGTGCTTAGCGCTGCACCTAGAATGATATTGATAGCAATTATTTTTAACATGAACTTGATTTCGGTTTGTAGTCGGAGTGCGCGCCAGTATCTATACTCAAGAAAATCGCATATCAATAGATTCAGACGCCTCACCGTTGTATTTGTCGGTTAGTTCTTATTACCGACGGTAGTCACTTAAATTTATTCAGATTTGCGTCTTGTACCAATCGATCACCTGCTCTCCAGTCCAGAGCAATACATCGGGCTTGGACGTGATGTGCTTATAAACCTGCTCGACATATTTGCAGCGGTGGGGTACCCCAGACAGGAAAGTGTGCATGCTAATTCCCATGATGCGGGTAATGTTGGCGGAATCTTCATACAAGCGATCAAACTGATCGATGCAGCGTTTGGCAAACTCTTCTGACGAATGTTGTTGCAGGGCCATGATGGGGATGTCATTGGTTTCCAGCGGATAGGGGATTGAATATATTTTTTTGCCAGAATGGGTCTTAAGTTCTACCGGTTGATCATCCAATGGCCAATCGGCGACATATTCGATACCGGCTTCTGACAACAAATCGAGGGTTTCCATGGTTTCGGTCAAGCCGGGGCTTTCCCAGCCAGCCGGTGGTTTACCGGTAAAGCTTTTGATCGCCTCGACAGTGCGTTGAATGTGATCCGCCTGATCATTCAGTTTGTGCATGGGGCCCTGAATAAAGCCGTGCCCCATAAACTCCCACTCGCCTTTCAGAGCTTCTTCGGCGATGCGGGAATAAGACTCCAATGCAGTTCCGTTTATTGCCAATGTTGGAGTGACGCCGTACTCGGCCAATATGTCTCGTATCCGCCAGAAACCAACCCGATTGCCGTATTCATGCCATGACCAGTTGGGCACATCGGGTAGCAGTGGTTGGCCCATGGGTGGTGGCAAGATCATGCGAGGCTGAGCGCTGGTAGAACCCCAATGCTCCACATTGACGATTGTCCAGACCGCCATGCGTGCGTTGTCTGGCAACTTCAAAGGCGGACGGTCGACAATGGCTGAATAGGGTAAGCGCTCTCTCGGTGATTGCATATTTATTCTCCTCGTTTCAATTCGGTGGTGTTAGTTCGGTCGTTTCAGTCCGGCCATTTCTTCAAGTACCCGGCAAACGCTGGCAGTGTCCAGCTTGTCCATGCCCTTGGTCATAGCCGCATTGTAGATGTCTTTGCCTGCGTCAAACAATGGTGTTGGACAGTTCAGGTTTTTGGCGAACTCGTCGATAATATTCATGTCTTTTTGCCAGATGTCCATCTTCATGGTGGCGTTATCGTAATTATCGTCGGCCATCATTGGTCCGCGCAACTCAAATATGCGCGAATTGCCAGCGCCGTCTTTAATCACATTATAAATGGTTGCTGGGTCGAGTCCGGCTTTCATACCCAGCACCATGGCCTCGCCCGAGGCGACGTTGTGGATGTGGATCAAATAGTTAGCGACGAATTTCATCCGGCTGCCATTGCCGAAATCACCGACATGAAAATGGGATCGGGCAAAGCCCTCAAAAATGGGCACGCAGGTTTTTGCGGCTACTTCATCACCACTTACATAGACCGACAAATCCCGGTTCGCCGCCTGAGCGCCAGTACCACTGATCGGGCAGTCGAG
>JABJKL010000144.1 GCA_018660405.1 Pseudomonadota bacterium
CATTTCTTTCGGCTGCTAATGCGCGTAGTTCAGAAATAGGCGCTATATCGCCATCCATGCTAAAAACACCGTCGGTCACTAACAGGCAACGCTGGTAGTCCGCACTGCTTGAAATTCGTTGGGCGTGATTTACATCACGATGTTGGAATCGCTTTGTTTTGGCGTGACTCAATCTAACCCCGTCAATAAGCGATGCGTGATTTAGACGGTCACTCAAAATCAAATCACCCCTGCCCGTGAGCGCCTGTGGTAAGCCAATATTGGCCATATAGCCGGAAGAAAATATCAGAACTCGTTGTGAGCCGACAAAGCTTGCCAGCGCGGTTTCAAGCTGCTGGTGGAGTTCGTGATGACCACAAACCATATGCGAAGCCCCGCTTCCTACGCCGTGTAGCTTGGCTGATTCAGCTAAACATTCGGCTAATTCAGGATGGCCGGCCAACCCCAAATAGTCATTGCTACTAAAGTTGACGAGCGCCTCATTATTATTTGTGTAATCAACACCTTGCCGACCGGCATACGTAAGGCGATTACGGTGCAAGTTATTGTTTAGGCGCACCGCCCGCTGTTCTGCCAACCAATTTGACCAATTCACAAAGTTTTCCATACAACGAACCGCCGTTATGACTTTGGTGAATTCCAGAATGACCTTCGCCAGCAGGGAGCTGGCGTAGAGCCTCCATGGATGGATTCACGGCGTGTCATGCTGGAATTCACTAAAGTCATTCCCAAACTTGTGAAAGCGCTTGCATGAAGGGATTAATTCGCTAGCCTGAAACTTTAATTTTCAAACGCTCGAACAATGCTAGATCGTGTTCCGGTGTAGCGTTGCCGGTGGTGAGCAAATCTTCACCATAAAAAATAGAGTTAGCCCCTGCGATAAAACACAAAGTCTGCATCTCATCACTCATTTCCTCCCGGCCAGCGGATAAACGCACACGAGCCTGTGGCATAAGTATCCGTGCCACCGCAATAGTTCGTACAAACTCGAGTGGATCCAGTTCCTCTGTTTGATCCAATGGAGTGCCTTCAACCTTGACCAGATTATTGATAGGCACACTTTCAGGTTGCGGATCCATATTGGCGAGCGTAGCGAGCAAACCAACTCTATCGACTTGCCCCTCACCCATGCCAACGATGCCGCCGCAGCATACTTTCATGCCTGCATCGCGCACATGATCAAGCGTGTCCAGACGATCTTGATAGGTTCTTGTACTTATAACCTCAGGATAATATTCCGGTGATGTATCCAGATTGTGATTGTAATAGTCTAGGCCCGCCGCACCGAGATCGGCTGCTTGCCCAGCACTTAACATTCCCAGAGTAGCGCAGGTCTCCAGGCCCTGTGCCCGCACCGCTTCGATGGCTTCAACCATGTGCTCAATATCTTTCTGTTTGGGGCTACGCCAGGCAGCCCCCATACAAAATCGACTGGCGCCGTTAGCTTTTGCTACTTTGGCGGCCTCAATAATTTCAGCCACTGGCTTTAATTGCTCCACTTCCAAGCCAGTTTTATAGCGCGCGCTTTGAGGACAATAGCTACAATCTTCCGGGCAAGCGCCAGTTTTTACACTCATCAATGTACTGAGCTGAATGTCTGTGCTCTCAAAATTTTGTCGGTGGATGCTTTGCGCCCTGAAAACAAGCTCCAGGAAGGGTAAATCAAATAATTCTGTGATTTGCGCTTTAGTGTAAGCTTGATCGACAATTTGGGTTTTAAGATCAGTGGCTTCAACAGACAATAGTTGCTCGGTCATCGTTCGTGTTTTGCTAGTAAACTATGGTGATGCTCACAAGTTTACTACACAGACAGCTAAAGTGCCTGTTTTAGGACATTGCACCAACCAACTATCAATAGTTATGTTTGATACAAAAGATCAGATGCTCATAGAAGCACTCAGCAAAGCGGGAAGTTACCTGAGTGGCAATGAGCTAGGCGCAGCTTTAAATATGAGTCGTGTGGCTATTGGTAAGCGTCTACACGCCTTGCAAGCGGCAGGACTGCCTCTGCAAGCTAAAGCTGCGACTGGATACCGGTTGAAAAAAGGTTTCATCCCATTGGCACATTCGGCAATTCTCGAACACCTGGATCAAGTAGCGGCTGCAAAAGTACGTAGTTCAGAAATTCACATTTCGCTCGATTCCACCAATGCGCAGATCGAGTCGATAGCCCTAAGCTCCGGACAGGCTGGTTTTGTAGCGACCGAGGTTCAGCAGTTTGGCAAGGGCCGACGGTCAAATCAGTGGTTCAGTGCCCCTTTTCATAACATAATGCTTTCTCTGGCATGGCAGTTTCCAGTCTGGCCGACCGACATTACTGCGATTAGTCTTGCTACTGGCGTGGTGGTCGCCGAGGCATTGGAAAGCGAAGGCATAACAGGCTTACAATTAAAATGGCCCAATGATTTGTACGTGAACAAGGTGAAATTTGGTGGCATTCTAATAAACATTCAGGGGGAATCTGGCGCAGAGGCACGCATTAATTGCGGCATTGGGCTCAACATTAAGCTCTCGGACAATGATAAAGCTAAAATTGATCAACCGTGCACAGATTTATACAGTGAGGGTTATTTGAAATTAGATCGGAACGTTGTGATCGCCAAACTTGCTAACGCCTGGGTCGATCTTTGCGAACAGTTTCTGCAATTCGGATTTGCTCCCTACACCCAACGCTGGCATCAGTTACACTTATTTCAGGATCAGGAAGTCATCGCACGAAAAGGAGATAAAGCCCTGACCGGCCGCGTTTTGGGGGCGGATGCACAAGGTTGCTTGTTGATCGCAGATTCTACTAACGCCCAAACACGGCTTGTCGATCCCGATTACAGCCTAAAAGCGATTTAGTAAGTTTCTCCGACCATGAATTTCAGTAAAAATGACTGAATTATTTAGTCCGATCACGTAAAATCTGTTCACTGAAATAGTCAGGTTGTCGGCCAATGGAGCGCCTGGGTGGCTTGCCGACCTCGCCCAATAATTAAAACCCTTTATAGAATTCTTTGTATAAACCAAATGGCGAACAGACCCCAAAAACCTAGCTCTGAGCATAGTTCAAAGCATAGTTCAGACGATTTGCTGTTTCAGGCAGCAGAGCGCCTCGCTAATGACTACAGTCTGTTTCAGGGCGAGATTTCACCCAGCATTGCTTCTCCGATAGAGGGCCTTGCCGATACGAACCTTATTAATAGACAGGTACGAAAACTGAACCAATTGGATGTAGACGAATACATTTCCACAGCGTTGGAACCTGCCGAAGTCAAAAAACGGCTAAGCGCCGCCAAAGTAGTCGAGGCGCTTCCAGGTAAAATAATCCAGGAACATAAAGATGGCGCTTTGTATGCCGCTGAAATTGACATCGAGATGCCCTATGGCGTGCGACGCATTGGCTTTCTTGTACAAAATCGGGAAGTCGATAACGGAGTGTGGAAACCACAACATCATCTAGACGCAGTTAAGATAGTGCGGGATTTCAGTGATCATGGCGTACCCATTATTACGTTTATTGATACTCCTGGCGCTGATGCTGGTGCCGAAGCGAACGCCAACAATCAAGCCCACTCTATCTCACGACTAATCGCTGAGATGTGTAATACGCATGTTCCAACGGTCGGCATAATTTATGGCCTGGGCTATTCGGGCGGTGCGATTCCGCTAGCGGCTACTAATGTGTTGTTATCCGTCGAAACAGGTGTATTTAACACTATTCAGCCTCAGGGACTGGCGAGCATTGCCCGACAATATGGCTTATCGTGGCAAGAAAGCGCCCGTTACGTAGGCCTGTCTTCATGGGAGCTGGCAAAACGCGGCTCCATTGACGGGGTTATCCGGTGGAGCCCTGAAAACAACCAGGATGACGCTGCACGGCTTCTACGGACCATAACTTCAGCAATCGTTAGTATTGAAAAGGCATCGGC
>JABJKL010000153.1 GCA_018660405.1 Pseudomonadota bacterium
GTAGCCTTTTCTTCGGTAGCTTCCTCTTCAGTAGCCTTTTCTTCGGTGGCTTTCTCTTCAGTAGCCTTTTCTTCGGTAGCTTCCTCTTCAGTAGCCTTTTCTTCGGTGGCTTTCTCTTCAGTAGCCTTTTCTTCAGCAGCTTTCTTTTCAGCAGCTGCGGCTTTTTCCTTCTCGGCCTTACGCATTCGAGTTTCTTCAGCAGCACGTTCAGCAGCACGATCATCTTCGCGCTTACGCTCCTCTTCTACCTCGACCATCATTTTGGAAACCTCAGTTACGGCTTCGTCTTGACGGATAACCAGGCTGCGTACCACAGCATCGTTAAAACGGAATAGACTTTCCAGCTCTTTACGAGCTTCATCAGTCGTTTCGATATTAAAAAGTAAATAGTGTGCTTTGTGAATTTTGTTGATCGGGTACGCTAGCTGGCGTCGACCCCAATCTTCCTGGCGGTGCACTTTTCCGCCTGCGTCGGTAACCACTGCAGCATATCGCTCCATCATGGTACTGACTTGCTCGCTCTGATCCGGATGAATCAGCAGCACGATTTCATAATGTCTCAATTTATCTCTCCTTACGGATTAAACAGTTTCCCAACTTAATTGTCAGTGAAACAAGGAGTATCAAAGCCCTTACCGACAATGTTGTCAGCACTATGCCTTGAAGCGGGCGGATTCTACATAAACCTAGAGCAAACTGCAAAACCGATTTACAATAAAAATTAGGCGAGCGCCTCTTTCATCGTAGAACCCATTTCTGAGGGGTTCCTTGTAACGTGAACACCGGCATCTTCCAACGCTTCAATCTTGGCCTGCGCCGAACCCGTCCCACCCGAAATGATCGCACCAGCGTGCCCCATTCGCTTGCCAGGTGGTGCTGTTACTCCCGCAATAAAAGCAGCCACTGGCTTGGTCATATTATCTTTAACCCAGGCGGCGCATTCTTCCTCGTCGCTACCGCCAATCTCGCCGCACATAATAACCGCTTCGGTTTCCGGGTCATCGTTGAACCAGCGCATAACGTCGAGGTGTTTGGTGCCGTTTACTGGGTCACCACCGATACCAACACAAGTGGATTGACCAAGGCCCAATACCGTCAACTGGTGAACGACTTCATAAGTTAACGTGCCCGAACGGGATATCACACCAATGGGTCCCTTTTTGTGAATGTAACCTGGCATGATTCCGATTTTAATCTCATCCGGCGTGATCACCCCTGGGCAGTTAGGACCGATCAGAACAGTCTTACTATTCATTTTGCGCATACGATCACGCGTTTGAACCATATCTCGAACCGGTATACCTTCTGTTATGCAGATCACCACGTCGAGCTCGGCATCAACCGCCTCATCGATAGCGGCAGCCGCAAATTTCGGTGGTACATAAATCACTGAAACATTCGCACCCGTTTCGCCTTTGGCTTCAGCGACAGTATTAAATACTGGCACGCCTTCGACGCTCTGGCCGGCCTTACCGGGTGTTACGCCGGCTACAAAACACTCATTTCCAAAGGCATAATCCAGACATTGTGTAGTATGAAAAGTGCCGGTGTTGCCGGTAATGCCCTGGGTAATAACCCGGGAGTCCTTATTAATTAGAATAGACATTGTTAAACCTTTAAGCCTTTTGAGTGTCTTTAGTCGCAGCGACTATTTTTTCTGCCGCATCCGCCATACTGCCAGCAGTAACCAGATCAATTCCGGAATTGGCCAAAATTTCCCGCCCTTTTTTAACATTCGTGCCTTCAAGTCGGACAACCAATGGCACCGTAAGGTTTACCTCTTTAGCAGCCGCCACCAGGCCTTCGGCAATCACATCGCAACGCATGATACCGCCAAAAATATTCACTAAAATGCCTTCTACTCGCGGATTATCCAACATAATTTTGAATGCTTCGGCGACCTGCTCAGTTTCTGCACCACCACCAACGTCCAGAAAGTTTGCGGGTTCGCCGCCGTATAACTTAATGATGTCCATAGTAGCCATCGCCAAACCTGCGCCATTCACCAGGCAACCGATATTGCCATCCAGCGAGATATAGCTTAAACCCCATTCAGAAGCTTCGATCTCGGCTGGGTCTTCCTCGTCAAGATCGCGGTATTCCGTGATTTCGGGGTGACGGTACAAAGCGTTCGAATCAAAGTTTAGCTTGGCATCGAGTGCCAAAACCTGATCATCACCGGTAACAATTAAAGGGTTAATCTCGGCCAGTGAACAATCGGTATCCCAAAATGCTTTATACAGCCCTTGCAAAAATGAAACCGCTTGATCCAAGCCAACCTCAGGCACACCAATCTTGGCAGCCACTTCACGAGCATCCTGGTCCAGCAAGCCATTAACCGGATCAATCGTTACTTTATGTATTTTTTCCGGGCTGTTTTTAGCCACTTCTTCAATTTCCATTCCGCCTTCAGAACTCGCCATCAAAACAACTTTCTGGGTAACACGATCGACGACCATACCTACATAAAGCTCTTCTTTAATGTCTGCACCCTCTTCGATATAAAGGCGCTTAACCAGCTTCCCTTCCGGGCCTGTTTGATGCGTAACCAGTGTCATACCCAAAATCGCATCAGCATACTCACGAACTTGGTCGATATCGGTCGCGACTTTCACCCCACCGCCCTTTCCACGGCCACCAGCATGTATCTGAGCCTTTACAACCCACACATTGCCACCTAGTTGATTGGCCGCTTCAACGGCCTCATCAACGCTAAAGCAAGCCACGCCACGTGGCGTCGCTACGCCGTATTTCCTCAGGATTTCTTTACCCTGATATTCATGTACATTCATTGAAGATCCTTACTATTATTGGCAGGAGTATTCTAAGCCAGTCGAATATTCAGCATTGTCCACTGACCCTCACTTATTTCGGGGCGTATCTTACCTACGCAAGTTATGAAATTAAAGTCGGAATACACATAAAATCTAAGTATTCCCCGCTTTTGGCCGAATTAATTTCAAAGATATGGGATTGGTGAATGCCAGAATGACCGTCGCCAGCAGGGAGTCAGTGTAATGTGTTAGGCAGCCGTATTATCAGCGAGCCGAGAAGCAGTCATATACTAGGCGTGCCTTGCCGTAAATGGCCAGCCCTTTGCAAGAGGCACAACGACGTAGATGGCCGCTTCCCAGCTTGCCCGAAGGGAGTTACCCAAATGAATCAATCCATCGTTGCAGCCTTTGCAAAGGGAGCGACCATTCGCTGCAGGCGGCGCCTCGGCTTGGTTCATTTGGGTAACTCTGATACATACGTCTGCCTAACACATTACACTCACGTCGAGCCTCCATGGATGGATTTACGGCGTGTCATTCTGGTGTTTACCAATCCCTTTTCCGAACACATTGCGCTAGTGAGTAAGCGCATAAACCATGTAATTCACACCTAATCGAAATGCGTCCGTGGCCGGCCCGATCGGCGTACCAGGTAGGTCGAACCAATCCCAAAAGTTGGCCAAATCGTTATTGTGGCCTGCAACCATTACCACATCGCCAGCGTCATTGAACATACCATAATAAGTGGTGTACCCGCCGGGCACGTAGTCATCCATGGCGTGTAAATCGTCCAGCTCGTATTGCGCATGAAAAATAGGGTGCTCAATATCAAGGGCAACCCAATTCTTGTTCGGAAATGCCCTCTGCACATTCGAGAACATATTACCGAGCTGCTGGGGACCATCAAAATCGTCCAATAAAACAAATCCACCGCGATTTACAAACTCCCTGAGGTTATCTACTTCGACATCACTGAGTTCCATTTCCCCAGGTTCGGATACATACGCGAACGGATATTCAAAAACATCTTCACTGCCTAAATCCACCCACCGATACGACATCATATCGATATCAATACCCGTAGCTTCCTGGATAAACTGGTTCAGGTTTTGGTCAGAACTCGGATAATTATGCGCCCAGCCATAACCACCAACCCAACCGTTGTTACCAAAGCGCCAGCGGGCAACTACAATTTCAGTATTGGGTGGTATATTCTGCTCAGTATTCCAACGGCCTCCTCCAAACCCACGTTGGGCCATCACAGTGACCGAAACAAGCAACGCACTTACAATTAATATGCAAACGATCGTCTTTTTCATATCGGTTTCACTTATCGCACGTCAGCGCCCGCTGAATTGCTACCCACACTTAAACGGCGGTAGTAATCAGCAACCGCATCTTTGTATTCAACCGGCACCTCATCCACGCGCTCATTGCGCGTGATAACTTGTTTGCTATCAAGCCCCTTTTCGATCTCTTGTTCAATCTGCTCAAGTAGTGCGAGGGTTCGACTTAACTCAACGATGGAGGGTTGACCACCGAGCAGCGCATCATTCTGAAGCTGCCTTATTAAGTCTTGAATGCCACGAACTTGCCCTTCGGATACACCTCGATCACGCAAGCCACCAATAACCCCGCCGATACCACCGGCCAACGCGCCCAGCTCCCGACTGGCAGCTTCGGCCGACTCTAGATCGAAGCCGTTCGCACGGGCCCAGGCGCCGCGTCCAACCTGCCCTGATTGACCGGTCTGGTCAGCTTGACCTGTTTGACCGGCTTGGCCGCCTTGTTCTTCGGTATCCGCCAGCCCTTCGCCCTCACCGGTCGAATTTTCCTGGTTCTCAGATAATGACTGATCGGACGGCTGCTCTCCGGCAGGTGAATTGCCAGCATTACCCACACTGGGTTGTGCGCCTTCAATCAGATCCCTTAATTCATTGCGGCTTTCACGAATTTCGGCCAAGGTCTGGTCAAATTCGTTTAGTTCACCATCCGTTTGAGTAAACATCTGCCGCGCCAACTCCAGACGTTCTCTTAAGTCACGAAAGCCACTGGTAACCAGGCTCTCACTATTGGCGATATAAAGGGTGGCACCTTGATTCATATAGGAAACCGCGCGATCAATTTTCCCAGACAATTCCGAATCTCTGAGCATCTGATCGGCCGCTTCCAGCGCCCTGGCAACTTTGGGAGACTCTCGTTTCACCTGACTGGCGGTCTTTTGCATATTGTCTTTTAATGCCTGCAATTGGGTGAGCATATCCCGCTTCTCCGCGCCGAACTCCAAATGTTCCTCATAACTGAACGGATCACTAATGCGGTCCGACCCCGGGGCCATTTCCGCTATGGCCTGACTGATACCTTCCATCAATTCTTGTTCAAGTGCACGTTGGTCGGTATACAGTTCCCCTGCGTTCTCCGCCATATCGTTAAAAGCTTGTGCAATCGCTTCACTCTGGCTTTGCTCCATTCTCTCGCCAGCGCCTTCAAGCTGACGTTGCGCTTCGGCCGCAGTTTGGGCCAAATCTTCAACCCCACTTCCCGTTCCGCCCCCCTGCATCGCCTCACTTACCCGATCCATCGCATCAAGCGCACTTTCAAGGCGGCGGTTCAGTTCGTCCTGCTGTCGATTGGTTAATTGCGCGTCATCAGCACCCGCTAATTCCGACTGGGTGCCTGGCTGGCCCGCTTCAGACGGCTGTCCACCTTGCTGCGATCCTCCAGCCTGCCCTGGTTGTCCCGGTTGTCCTGTTTGCCCCTGTTGCGCCATCTCCTCTAGACGCGCTCGTAGCTCCTCGGTCTCTCTGCGAAGCAATTCTTGCTGCCAACGCTGCTCTTCTATTGGAGTCGAACTATTGGCAAGATTTTCTGCCAGTCGTTGTTGCCTACGGGCTAACTCGGCGAGTTCATCCATCGCACTTTCAGTCTCTTCGGTAACTGCCTCAGGTGTGGCCCGCTCACCCGTCTCGTAACGGTTCTGCTCAAGATCCATTTCAAGTTCGAACATCTCCGCCAGGTCTGCACCCGCCTGGCCACCCCCCATGCCACCGCCACCTCCGCCACCCATACTTACCTGTATGTCGTTAAATACCGCATCCGCCCGCAACAGGTGCTGTAGTGCAGTTTGCTCGGGCTGAATCGCCTGCTCGAGTGCAATTTCCAACAACCGTTCGCTGGCAGGCGTCATGGCATCAATAGCGCGCTGCAAATGCTCCGTATAGGTCTTGATCCGTGGGTCGCTGGTCAACTGTCGCGATATCGCCGTATCAATCAAAGACTGTGCTTCCTCGGCCAATGAAGTCTGCAAACCGGAGAGCAACAACGAATTGTCGGTAATACGCCCTTCTACGCTCAATCCAGTAGCCGAATCTGCCTGTTCGCGAAGCAAATTCCAGGTCGACACAATAATCTCGCGTTGGCGTTGCGAAATCTCCTGCTCGTTGGCTCCTTGCTGGCCGCCACCCATACCACCTGATTGTTGTGATTGCGAGAAGCGCCGATCAAAAGGCTGGACTTCAATGAAAAATATGTCCGTCTGAACTTTCTGAGATCGGTCTTCAACAACGGCGTAATATGAAATCAGATCACCCGCGACCAAACCGGGCACAAATCCCGACTCATAATCCGGAACTGTAGTTGACGTTGATAAAGAGCCCTCAGCTGGATTAAAGCCCTCAGCTGGTAAAGAGCCTTCAGCTAACAAAGAGCCACCCATTCGCCCCGCCTCTTGAACATATGCCTCGTTAAGATTCACTGGCTTCCCCATATTCTCAAGAAAAAACTGATGTTTTGCGTTCAGCTGATTTTCACCCGCAGGCAGGCTGACCGATTGCCAGTCACTTCCATTAACTGAATACCTCAGCTCCATATTGACCAGTGAGAAGTCATCTTTCGCTGCAATCTCTACGGTTACTTCTTCTATATTGCTGGCGCGCCAATCTCGCCCTGGCCGAACGAATTCAATTTCCGGTTTCTCGTCCCCTGCCACCCGAATGAAATAATCATCGCTCAAACGTACCTGTTCATCGCCTAATAAGGCGGCGATGTAATATTTTCCATCTGCTTCGATCTCAAAATCAGTGAATGCCGATGACTCGGCTATTCGCAGCGCCTGTGATTCACCATTCAGGATTATTTCACCTCCGGGAATCGGTGCGTCTAGAACCACCTCGATATCTATCCGGGTGTCTGGAACAGCTTCGATATCACCGCCCTGCTCTTTAAGCTCCGGTTCCAAACCCGTCCATTCTGGATAATTGTAAGTTATTTTGAGGTTTCTAATGCCGGGCAAATCAACAACATCAATTTGGTATTCAGGACTCCTAACCCCCCGCGCAGAGACGTAATAACTCATCGGATCTCGCACCGAGAAAAACGTGAAATCATAGTTCCTTGAAGAGTTACTTGAAGAGCTCTCGGAAGGACTGCTAAATATTTCATCACCAACTTCAGATGCCAGTCTAGCGCTCATAGTAGGGGCCATAACCACTTCTTGCCATTCTCCGCCTTCATTTTTCACGTGAAGCACAACCTGTTCTGGCGCGAAGCCACTAATGTTTGCATCGATGTTTAATCTTCCACCACGTCTAAGCATCTCATCGCCCGGCGATACGGTAATCACCTGTGGCGGCAGCAAACCATCGACTGCCCAGCCCGCAAACAAGTGCTGCAAGCTAAAGTTAAACAAATTTGGACCGGCAAACAGTAGCCACAGACCAGCCATAAAGGCAATCATAGCGATGCTCACGGGTGCAACTAACTGCCTGGATGGAATGGTTTTTGCAAGCGGATATTTGTCAGCAATCCGCACCGCGTCATCTGCCAGCAATGGGCCTATTGGATTACCCCGCTCAATGCTGCTGTAGGCATGAATTCTCCCATCAAACTCAGATACTCTGGATTCGAGCTGGCTATCAGTGCTATCTGCCATCCAGCGCAGTGGCAGACGAATGAAAGCATAAATACCGAGCGCTA
>JABJKL010000121.1 GCA_018660405.1 Pseudomonadota bacterium
CGAGTCGCTATGCCGTTAAACCGTGCTGTAAAAGCAATGCGTTCATTATCCATGCAATCCAGCCGTATTGCGTTGTTAGCAATATTCAACAGAATCTGCCCATCTTTTATGTGTTCGTCAGGTACGATGACGCCATCACCGAACGCGTCAACCAACACGTGGGGAGTCAGGCCGTTGTCCTCAGCCCATTCATGTATAGCTCGAATGAAATAGGGTTTGGTGCTGATATTCAAAGTCTTGAGATGAATTTATCCAATATTTCCGCTAGAAGACAGCTACCTGTTCGTGCGCAGGTCTCTACAGGTATTTCATTTCACGTTCATTCTCGCTCAACGCAGACTTGAACGCGTCACGATTGAACAGTCGCGAAGCATATTCGTTAACCACCTCAGCCTGTTTTGGTAATTTGATTCCATATACAGGTAAGCGCCAAAGTAGCGGTGCCAGAAACACATCGACCAGACTAAAATCTTCGCCCATCATAAAGGGCTGCTCGGTAAGAGTGGGTGAAATCGATATCAAACCATCACGCACCAGTTTTTTCGCCACGTCTCCTTTGGTTTCGTGATCGAATAATTTGAGGGCACGATACCAGTCACGATTCACCCGCATAATCATGATGCGTAAACGCGCGCGCGATACCGGGTCAACCGGCATGAGCGGTGGGTGTGGTAGCCGTTCATCGAGATACTCATTGATCAAGAAAGGGTCGTAGACCACCAGGTCGCGATCGATAAGTGTTGGTGTCTCGTTGTATGGGTTTACTTCCGCCAGCTCTTCACAATCGTCATCGTCATCGGTATAGATGATTTGGCATTCAACTTCTTTTTCATAAACGACGATGCGACAGGCGTGGCTGTATAGGCAATCCGTGCCTGAGTAAAGGGCCATTTGGAGTTTTCGTCCAAGCATATTAGACATAGGTATTATCCGGTTAATACTTCATAAAGTGCGCCCGCGTGTTAGGTAAAATTCACCCGGGTACGATTGTGTGTTTAAGCGCTGGTAATAAACAGTCCAGCAATTGAGCCGAACCGCCTAATTGGGCAGTACTAGTGGACGTCGCGCCAGTATTCTTTTTTCAATAAATAACTAACAACAAACAGAATGACCAACCAGCCCATTACCCAGGGACCAATCGCGCGGCGCTGAAGTTGTGCCGGTTCGGCCAGATACGACAGGAAGTTAACCAAATCGCGCATGGCGGTATCAAATTCTGTTGGGGATAACGTACCTGCTTTTTGCAGCTCAAAAATCGCATCGCCAACTAGTTTCTGGCCTTGCTGAGGTTCAGCCTGCGCATCACCGGCACCCTCTACACCATGTTCTATATGACCCACCAGGGTTTGTGAGCCTTGAAGTTCATAAAGTGCGTGTGGCATAGCGGCATTTTCGAACACGGAGTTATTCCAGCCGTTAGGTGATGCTTCATCTAAATAAAAGCCGCGGAGATACGTGTATAGCCAGTCATTTTTGCGCAAGCGCGATACCAGAGTTAAATCTGGAGGCGCTACGCCGAACCATTCTTTGGCATCTTCCTCAGGCATGGCCGCTATCATCAGATCCCCCGGCTTGTCTGTGGTAAACATCATCTCTTGGGATAGCTTCTCCAAAGATATATCCAGATCGTTAGCCAGGCGTTCATATCGCATGTATTGCGCGCTGTGGCAGCTAAGGCAGTATGTAACAAAAAGCTCAGCACCGCGCTGCAGCGACTCGGTATCGCGTGAATCAATATGTACAGAGTCTAAAACCAGACTTTCAGCACCGGCGGCGAACGTATTGGGTGCAACCGCCAAAATTGGCAGAGCTACCAACAACGCTTTAATGGAATTACTTAATTTCATGTCAACCTCTCTGGTACAGGCTTGGTTTTGCCCCAGGTGGTATAGAACGGCATTAGGGCAAAGAACGCAAAATATAAAACGGTGCAGGTTTGCGCTTGTATTGTGCTCAGCGCGCTAACCGGGTGCATGCCCAAATAGCCCAAACTGATAAACGCCAATACAAAGATCGTTACGGCTATTTTGAACGGTAGACTTCGATAACGTATCGATTTAACCGGCGATTTATCCAGCCAGGGCAACAGAAACATAACGACAATCGCCATAGCCATCATCACTACGCCCCACCATTTCGCATCGAAAATGAAAAGACAAATAGCAATTACGCCATAGCCGACAAAGGCGGCTATTTTGTTGGAGCGTTTGGTTTTGATGAACGGTGTTGCAATGGCAGCGATTGCAGTCAGCGACCCGAGCACAACCAGAAAATCTGCAGTCGACGCTCGCAGAATCGAATAGAAGGGTGTGAAGTACCACAACGGAACAATATCCGGTGGTGTTTGCAAGGAGTTAGCCGGTGTAAAATTGTCCTTTTCGAGCAGCACACCACCGCCTTCTGGCCAGTAGAAAACAACGCCCAGATAAATGATAAAGAACACCACGACGCCGACAGTATCTTTCACCGTGTAGTACGGGTGGAAGGCAATGCCATCCAATGGAATACCACCTTTGTCTTTATTCTCCTTGATTTCGATACCGTCTGGATTCAGCGAACCCACTTTGTGCAAGGCAACAATGTGCAGAAATACCAGTACGCATAATATCAATGGCACCGCGATCACATGGAATGCGAAGAAACGGTTCAGGGTGGCGTCAGACACCACAAAGTCACCGCGAATCCACTCGCTTAGTGCCGGGCCGACGTATGGAATTACGTCGAATAGCGAGATGATCACCTGTGCCCCCCAGTAGGACATATTGCCCCAAGGCAGCAGATAACCCATAAAGGATTCAGCCATTAGCGCAACGTATATTACGCAGCCAATTAGCCATACGAGTTCGCGTGGTTCGCGAGACGAGCCGTAGATCAAGCCGCGGAACATATGCAAGTAAATGACGACAAAAAACGCCGAAGCACCGATGGCATGCAGGTAACGAATCAACCAGCCCCAGGGCACGTCGCGCATAATGTATTCGACCGACGCGAAGGCCAGAGTGACATCTGGCTTGTAATGCATTGTCAGAAAAATGCCGGTAACGATCTGAAGTACCAGTATCACGATGGACAGAACACCGAAGTAATACCAGAAATTAAAGTTTTTAGGCGTCCAGTACTTCGCCATGTGGTCATTCCAGACCTGGGTCGCGGGAAAACGACGATCAAGCCATTCCATAAAATTACCCATTATGCATTCCTCGCTTCATCGTCGCCGATCAGGATGACATTCTCATCGAGATATTGGTAAGGCGGTATGACCATATTCTTGTTGGCAGGAACGTTTTTATACACGCGGCCGGCCAGATCAAATTTAGAACCATGGCACGGACAAAAGAACCCCCCCTTGGAGTCTTCACCCATTTCCGGGTCGGGTCCAACGGCTAGTTTTTCCACCGGAGAGCAGCCCAAATGCGTGCACACGCTCAACATAACCAGAATCTCGTTTTTGTTGGCGTCTGCTCTTGCGGGGTTCTGTGCATAGCCCGGTTGTACACTATCGGCAGAATCCGGGTCGGCCAACAGTTCAGTCACTTCGTCAAGGCCTGCCATCATTGCAGGTGTCCTTCGCAGGACGACAACGGGCATTCCACGCCATTCAACCTTGACCATTTGACCCGCTTGTAATTTACTAAAATCGAACTCAACGGGCGCGCCGGCATTTCTCGCCCTTGCACTGGGGGTCATGCTGAGCACGAGTGGCACAGCGGCGTAGGCTGCGCTAACAGCCCAAGCGGCAGACGTCAGACCGGTAATAAATCGGCGACGCGAGCGATTTTCGTTTGTTGAGTCGCCGTTTGATGACTCTTCGTTACTAGACATCAGAATAATGCTCCTAAAAGATTTTAAATCCGGGTTTCTTCGTCAGAAGTATCGCCTAATCGAGCCCAACAACCGTTAGGCTGCCAAAGAAGTTTTGTTGGATTTTTCTGACCTTTGAAATGGGCGAGGATTATAACAGACGTGTCAAGCCCCCAAATGATGAGTAGAGTAAATTCTAATGACTGTGCACAGCCACATAGCTTGCTATGCGATTCAAGCCATGTTTCTTGATCTTATCTCAAGCAATTGGCGCGCTGTCCGGTTGAATTTGCTGCAAATAGCAGACATCTGGGCCTCTACTTAATGAGTCCCTTTAAACATAGTCCAAAGTGTAGCTCGATGTGAATCGAGATCACCCCGGTCCATTAAGTGGATAATGTGCTCGGTCTCGGCTTTGCCTTTTACGGGTTGTACACTCCACATTGAATCCAGCGACGTTGGAACCATCGAATAGCGCACATCAATAATGCGGCTACTATCATCGGGGTGAACGGCGATATAGTCGTTGGTGAACCAGCGGAAGCGTTCAACGTCGATCGCCTGCTGGCTATTGTTATCCAACCATGGAAAATCACGCTCAGCGGAATACTTGGCGACCGAGCGACCCTGGTATCGTGTGATCGAGATGCCCGCACGCAGACCATCGACAAAATACTCATCATTGGCCTCGTACACCGTTTTCCAGACGACTGAATTACCCATGGTCGGCATCGCGATTAATCGGCTGGGTTGGTGGCCTCGCTCCATGGCCAGTGCGTAAGTGGCGTGTTCCACACGTTCGCGTTGAACGATGCCAAAGGTCATATAAATAAACACCCACGCCAGTGCGATTCTTGCCAGTGTTGAACTTTTGCGTAGTGCTGCCGCAATGATCAGTGCCAACAGGGGCAGGGTGAATAGTGGGTCGATGATGGAAACGGTGTTCCATGCGATTCGTGCATTGCTAAATGGCCAAAGCAACTGCGTACCGTATGTGGTGCAGGCATCGAGTAAGGCATGTGTGGCATAGCCAGCAGTGCAGTAAAAGTAGGTGGTTTTAAAACTCAGCAGCCGGCGTCGGCTAAACAGGTAGAACAGCACGATTGCGCAAATTAAACCGCCGATTGGAATGAATATTAGTGAGTGGGTGAACCCTCGATGGTACTCCAGTGCCAGCAATGGATCGCTATCAGATTTGATTAGAGAATCGAGATCGGCGGACAGGCCAGCCAGAAAACCCATTACGCCAGCGATTCTCAGGTGGCGCTTATTACCAAGGTTTTGCGCACCGATCGCACCCAGGGTGCCTTGTGATAAGGGATCCATGAAATTTTTGTTGTTGGGTGGTTAAAGTTGGGTGGCTAAAAGAACTGAATTTGTTTGCGCCATGCCAACATAAACAGAAAACCGATGAGCGCGCCGCCCAGGTGGGCAAAATGCGCAATGCTGACGCTAAATAGGGAAAACCCGGTGATACCGGCAGCCAGGTCAAGACACAAGAGCCCCGGCACAAAATATTTTGCTGGGATGGGTGCGGGGAAAAAGATAAGCATCAATTTTACATTCGGAAACATCACTGCAAAGGCGACCAACAAGCCATATATTGCGCCTGATGCCCCAACCAGGCCGCTGTAATAGTAGCTGTAAAATTTGTTCATCGTTTCTTCCGGCACGCCGACTTGCTCGGGATAATACCGCCCGGTTTCCAGAATGGTATTCAACTCGGCTTCAGTTACTCCGTTTGCAACGAGCGTGTTGTAGATATCATTGAACTGAAATTCGCTAATCCATAACTGCGTAACGGCGGCGCCAACTCCGCAGCAAAGGTAAAAAACAAGGAAACGATTAGTTCCCCAGCTGCGTTCCAAATAGGGCCCGAACATCCACAACGCAAACATATTGAAAAACAGGTGCGTGAAACCGCCGTGCACAAACATGTAGGTGATTAGCTGGCTAGCGGCATAATCAGGGCTCAACCAGGAGTGGAGTGTTAGCTGATTGCCTAAGCCGGTCCGTAGCCACGTATCAGACGTGAATATTGCAATGTTGATAGCCAGCAGTGTGGCTACTACGGGAATCGATTTTAGTGGAGGTACCATAGTTTTACGGATGTTTGATGGATTTTTCTGGATGAGTACTCGCAATATATCGGATATCGCACTGGTCTTCATCCCTGTTAACGTCTCGGTTCTCTTGGTTACATAAATTTGTCGAATACCAGAATGACACGCCGTGAATCCATCGATAGATCTAAATGGGTCGGCTCAACGCCAGCTCCCTGCTGGCGATGGTCATGCTGGCCCCCGCCAAATCCATGTATTCATACAGCGCCGACAGGTTACACTCAAAAAAGAAGACCGGTGGATGAACGAAGGACGCCTATATGACTACATTATATTTATTATCGAATTTGTTTGCGTTCGCACTGGGCGTTTTGGTATTGGTCGCTGCAATACTATTTGTTATCGATATCAGCCAGACCCGCGACGCCGTGCGAAAGAATTACCCGGTGGTCGGCCGATTTCGCTATTTATTCAGTAGCCTTGGCGAATTCTTCCGACAGTACTTCTTCGCGATGGACCGTGAAGAGATGCCGTTCAACCGGGCCCAGCGGGAATGGATCTACAAGTCCTCTGAGGGGGTAGACAATACGGTTGCCTTTGGCTCTACCAAATCGCTCAATGCAACCGGCTCATTTATTTTCGCCAATGCGGCTTTCCCCTCCCTGGACACTCATACTTCCGAGTGTACTATTCTGACTATCGGGTCTGGTGCCAGAACCCCGTACCGACCAAATTCAATATTCAATATTTCTGGTATGAGCTACGGCGCTCTGTCTCGCCCCGCTATTCGTGCGCTGTCAAAAGGCGCAAAGCTGGCAAATTGCTGGTACAACACAGGTGAAGGTGGCCTGAGCGAAATGCACCTGGAGGGCGGCTGCGACCTGGTGTTTCAAATCGGCACCGCCAAATATGGTGTTCGTGACGAAGATGGTAAGCTATCGGATGACAAGCTTCGCGAGGTAGCGGCACACGAGAATGTACGCATGTTCGAGTTAAAGCTGGCTCAAGGTGCCAAACCGGGCAAAGGAGGCATGTTACCGGGCGTAAAAGTCAGCAAAGAAATAGCCAAAATTCGCGGCATTCGGGTAGGTGAAGACAGTATCTCTCCAAATCGTCATCCTGAAATCGATTCCGTACAGAGTCTGCTCGATATGCTGTCACACATTCGCGAGGTGACCGGTAAGCCGGTAGGATTCAAAACGGTGCTGGGTGCAAAGCAATGGCTGGAGGAATTGTGTGAGGAGATACACAAACGAGGTCTGGAAAGCGCGCCTGATTTTATCACCATAGACAGTGGCGACGGCGGTACCGGAGCAGCTCCAATGCCACTAATGGATAACGTTGGTGTATTGCTATTTGAAGCGCTGCCCACGGTTGTCGATATTTTAAGCGAATACGGTTTGCGCGAGCGTGTTCGAGTGGTGAGTTCGGGCAAATTGGTAAACCCGGCCGACGTGGCATGGGCGATTTGTGCAGGTGCAGATTTTGTGGTTTCCGCACGAGGCTTTATGTTTGCGTTGGGTTGTATACAAGCGATGAAATGCAATAAAAATACTTGCCCGACGGGCATCACGACGCATAATAAACGATTGCAAAAGGGTCTGAATCCGACTAAAAAATCGATTCGTGTTAAGCAGTTTGTGGAACGTATGCGATACGGTCTGGGATTGATTGCGCATTCATGTGGCGTTTCCTGCCCGCGCGATCTCGACCGACATCATGTGCGTATTGTGCAGAATAACGGTTTGTCTGTACATCTGGATGAGTTTTTCCCGGATTTGGAAGTCAAGGCCGAGTACCGGACGGGATAGAGGTCGCATTCGGCAATTAACGGGTTTGGGAGAAATAAAATGATTCGGTTAATTATTTATGCGCTTTTAGCGATGCTTTCGTTTTCACCAGCAGTCTGGGCTGCGGATATGGATTACCTGATGAAGCTGTATCGGCATTTTCATCAAAACCCAGAACTATCTTTTCAGGAAGAACAGACCGCCGCCCGTATTTCCGATGAGCTTAAAGAGCTTGGATTTGAGGTGACTACCGGGGTCGGGGGCCATGGTTTAGTTGGTGTGCTGGAAAATGGAGCTGGCCCGACCATATTGATTCGAACCGACCTTGATGGACTGCCAGTGGTAGAAGCG
>JABJKL010000135.1 GCA_018660405.1 Pseudomonadota bacterium
CGC
Source organism: Pseudomonadota bacterium (assembly GCA_018660405.1). Classification (GTDB taxonomy): domain Bacteria; phylum Pseudomonadota; class Gammaproteobacteria; order Arenicellales; family Arenicellaceae; genus UBA10349. The sequence continues at coordinate 4 of JABJKL010000135.1, forward strand.
ATTTGATCACGCCGTTGATTCAAATCTTTAATTTCCAGAACCGGGTGGTCCTGTTGTTGTTTCGAAGATGCGATCACCGCAGCTAATAATCCAATGCCGATCAATACGGTTATCAATTTTGCGGCAAATAGACCGTACTCAAGTAAAAATTCCATTGTGGGCTCGCTATAAAAATCTCAGGGCAAAAACGCGGCTAACTCTAACAGATTTCTGGGTATAGTGGGTGGGTCAAAGGCATGATTACGCTAACCTAAATCCAAGGGGCGACAGAACCGCACAAAACCCGCTGATGCCTTGATATACTCAAGTTTTAACAGGCAGCTTTATTTAGAGAACCTTGAAACACGATTTAAATGTTAGGAATATTTAGTGATGAACCAAGCAGTTGACACTCCGAAACGACTGGAAGCCCTGATTGATCACACGGCGGATGATGCACGAAATACTAAACATTCAACGCTTGATGCTTCTAAAAAGCAGACACTAATCGCTGAAATTAAACGATTACTAAAAGAGCAAGATGCAGTTTTGGTTTCACATTATTACGTCGACGAAGAGTTACAAGATCTGGCGGACGATACCGGTGGTACAGTCGCCGACTCACTTGAAATGGCTCGTTTTGGATACGAGCATGAATCGTCAACAGTGGTGGTCGCTGGCGTAAAATTCATGGCTGAGACCGCCAAGATTCTAAGTCCTGAGAAGCAGATTTTACTCATCGAGGAAGCAGCCGAGTGCTCGTTGGATATTGGCTGCCCGATCACCGAATTCACTGCATTCTGCGACCAACATCCAGACCGAACGGTTGTGGTATATGCCAACACCAGTGCTGCGGTTAAAGCCAGAGCTGACTGGGTTGTTACTTCATCCATTGCTTTAGAGGTTTGTTCTTATTTAAAAGAAAAAGGCGAAAAAATACTGTGGGCACCCGACCGATTTTTAGGCAGCTATATCGAAAAAGAGACCGGTGCCGATATGCTGATGTGGAACGGTTCCTGCATCGTCCATGAAGAGTTCAAAGCACAAGCGCTGGAACAAATGAAAAAAGAATACCCTGATGCTGCCGTATTGGTTCACCCCGAATCCGCTGCCAGCGTTATCCACCTGGCCGATGTAGTGGGGTCAACCAGCCGACTATTATCCGCCAGCGCCGAACTACCGAACAAACGACTTATTGTGGCTACCGAAGCCGGTATTTTCCACAAAATGAAGCAAGCCTCGCCAGATAAGGAATTCATCGCCGCACCAACGGCTGGTGATGGCGCTACTTGCAAAAGTTGTGCGCAATGTCCCTGGATGAAGATGAATGATCTGCAACGTCTTTATGACGTACTACAAACCGGACAAAACGAAATTACCATTGATGAAAACATCCGGGTAAAAGCTGAAATTTCTCTCAAACGTATGGTTGATTTTGCTCGTGAACATATTCATCCCACTGTGAAAGTTACTGGCGATGCATAACTCCAGCTTTCTTTCAGAGTAATCCGATGAACAATTATTATGGCAATGCCAAAGATGTTTCATCTGCGCACGGGCGTTCAGCTATATTGCTGACCAACCTCGGAACGCCTGATCGACCAGCATCCTCAAGCGTGAGAAAATATCTCGCAGAGTTCCTGTCAGACCCCAGAGTGGTTGAATTTCCTCGCTTACTTTGGAAGATTATTCTATATGGAGTGATACTCAGTTTTCGCTCACCCAAAAGTTCGGCGATCTATCGCAAAGTCTGGACTGATGAAGGCTCACCCTTGCTGGTTGGTAGCCAGCAGCTTGCAAAAAAAGTAGCTTCTCAATTGGGTGACCAACACCAGGTGTTTTTGGCCATGCGTTACGGCAATCCATCAATGGTCGATACGCTTAGGGCGATCCATGATGGGGGGTTTCGCAAGCTAACGGTCTTGCCACTTTACCCCCAATATTCGGCCAGCACGTCAGGATCCACTTTTGATGCGATTGCGCAAACATACACCAAGCAACGCTGGCTGCCATCCTTTAACTTCGTCAGCGAGTATCACCAACACCCGCTTTATATCGAAACGGTTGCCAACTCTATTCGGAGCCATTGGAAGACTAACGAGCGATCCAAACTATTACTGTTTTCGTTTCACGGTATACCGCAACGATACGTCAATAATGGTGATCCATACGCCAAACATTGCGAAACAAGCAGTCGATTGATCGCCGAGGCCTTAGGTATAGATTTCGATGAATGGACGCTAGTCTACCAATCACGATTTGGTCGCGAACCTTGGCTAGAACCTTACTGTGACGAAATGCTCAAATCACTGCCTGCACAAGATATTAAAAACGTAGATATCGTGTGTCCGGGTTTTTCCATTGATTGCCTGGAAACCCTGCAAGAAATAGACCAGGAAAACCGTGAACATTTTATCGCACACGGCGGTGAATCTTACTCGTACATCCCTTGCCTAAACGACAGTGATGAACATGCCAAACTCCTTTGTCAGCTTGTATTAGTGCAACCCTGAATTAGATGTTCGTTAGAAACAGGGCCTAAACTAGGACCAACCAGAACGACGTCTGGATTTCAAACCCGGCAATATCAACCCCAACACAATACCAAAAAACAACACTCCAGCACCGATCAGAGCCCATTTTTTA
>JABJKL010000072.1 GCA_018660405.1 Pseudomonadota bacterium
GGTGACGAAGTTTGCGCAGGGCTTTCGCTTCTATTTGACGTATGCGCTCACGCGTAACGTCGAATTGTTTGCCTACTTCTTCAAGCGTGTGGTCGGTATTCATGCCGATACCAAAACGCATGCGCAAAACTTTTGCTTCCCTGGGTGTCAGTGATTCGAGGATGTCGGTTGTGGCGCCGGTAAGCCCGCTAGTGGTGGCAGCTTCCAGCGGCATTTCAACATTTTTGTCCTGAATAAAATCACCGAGGTGGGAATCTTCATCATCGCCAATGGGTGTTTCCATGGAGATCGGTTCTTTGGCGATTTTTAACACTTTACGAATCTTGTCCTCGGGCATTTCCATACGCTCTGCCAGTTCTTCTGGCAGGGCCTCGCGGCCCTGCTCCTGAAGAATTTGGCGAGAAATTCGGTTCAGTTTGTTGATTGTTTCAATCATGTGAACCGGAATTCGAATGGTGCGTGCCTGGTCTGCAATTGAGCGGGTAATCGCCTGGCGAATCCACCATGTTGCGTAGGTTGAAAACTTATAACCCCGACGGTATTCAAATTTATCAACCGCTTTCATTAAGCCGATATTGCCTTCCTGAATCAGATCCAGGAATTGCAGGCCACGGTTAGTGTATTTTTTAGCGATTGAAATCACCAAGCGAAGGTTTGCTTCGACCATTTCTTTTTTGGCGCGGCGAGCCTTGGCTTCACCAATCGACATGCGTCGATTGATGTCTTTGAGTTCAACGATTGGAATGCCCATGCCGTCTTCCAAAGCGAGCAGCTTACGTTGAATGATTTTGAATTCAGGTTTGAAATCTTCGAGAACCTGGCTCGCCTTGTCGTTGTCGGCTGCCTTTACAAGCTGTTGGTAAAGTTCGGTATTGGTTTCAGATTCCTGGAAGATCTTGATGAAGTCACGACGTGGAATGCGTGCATCCCGTACGGCCATATCCATAATGGCCTTTTCGTGGCTGCGAACTTCTTCCACCAGATCACGAATATTATTCCATAGGCGATCGACCACCTTGGGAGTGAACTTGATCTCCATAAGCTGGTCGATTATTTCACCCTGAATTTTTCGCGTTGCGGCGTGGCCGTGGCCTTTCTTGTTGAGTGATTTCACATGGCGGTTATGCAGGCGCTTGATCACTTTGTAGCGGCTCATTGCTTCACCCATATCTGGCCCAGTGTCTATCTCTTCCTCCTCTTCTTCTGCCGCGGCCTTTTTGTCGGCGGCTGTTGCGGCAGATGGGGGATTAGGATCAATCTCGGCGTTGGGGTCGATGAAGGCAACCAGCAAATCAGTTAAGCGCCGTTCCTCTTTTTTGATTTGTTCAAACGTGTCGAGAATGTTTTGAATGGTCGATGGACAAGCCGCGACGGCCTGAGTGCACTGACGAATACCGTCTTCAATACGCTGCGCGAGGTTAATCTCGTCAAGTCGAGTCAGCAGATCCACCGTGCCCATTTCACGCATATACATGCGTACCGGGTCGGTCGTGCGGCCAAATTCGCTTTCTACTGCGGACGTTAGAACAGCGTCGGTATCAACGTCGTCACTGCCCTCCGTGGTACCTTCGGCTTTGAGTAGCAGCGAATCTGCATCGGGTACTTTGTCGTAGACTTCAATACCCATGTCATTGATCATGTTTACAACGACCTCAATTTGGTCGGTGTCGTTCATCTCGTCTGGGAGATGATCGTTGATCTCGGCGTAGGTGAGGAATCCTTGCTCTTTTCCCTTTATAATCAATCGTTTAAGTTGCGATTGTTTTCTTTTTTCATCAATAGCAGTCATAATGTCTTCTTTTTGCAGCGCGTTAACCTTACCATTCTACGGCAAGGCAGGCGGTTAAGCACGAAATTTAGTCAGAATTAATATCGGTGTGCAGCAGTTTTTTGATTTCTTCTTTCTCATCAGAAGTTAAGCTTTCCTTTGCCTTTTCAAGTAGTTGATTCAATCGGGCAGTGTCGATATTTGTTGCAAAATTATTTAGTAAAACGTCAAAGGCTTCGGCCGCGGCTTCGTCGTCATATATGTGGTTCCAACTGGCCAAACTTTCAAGGCGCGGGAACTCTTTTCTTTCACGAAATCTCTCCAGTAAGGCAGCGGTATTAGGCGCGGGGCTTTGCTGTATGCTTTCGGCGATATCCGCCAACATGCCGAAGCCGGGTAATTCGGAATCACGCAAAGTGTTTGTATCGTTCACCCTGGCTGCAAGTTCCGGGTGTTGTAACAAATAACCGATTGCTTGCTGGATATCTGTTTTGCCTTGCTGCGCAGTGCCTCTGCTTATTTCTCTGCGTGATGGCGCACGCCCGGTGGGCGCCGCCGCTGCGATTGAAATTTGAGTGCCTACTAACTGTTCTATTCTCTGTTTGATTAATTGCCTTAATACGCCTTGTGGGAGCCTTTCGAGCAAAGGTTGGGCAAGCTTGGCCAGACGTGCCGAACCATCCATACGTGTCAGGTCAGCTTGTGCAGATAATGAATCGATCAGGTATTCTGGCAGTGGTTTGGCGGATTCGATCAGGCGTGTGAATTCTTCTTTGCCGACCTTACGCACCAGTGTGTCAGGATCCTCACCATCCGGAAGGAACATAAAGCTCGCTTGTCGGCCATCTTGCATTGCCGGCAAGGCATTTTCCAATGCGCGCCACGCGGCTTCTTTGCCGGCGCGGTCGCCATCGAAGCAAAAAATGACTTCGGGTGCGTGTCTAAAGAGTCGGTCGAGATGAGCCTTGGTAGTTGCAGTGCCGAGCGTGGCGACGGAAAAGTCGATACCATTTTGCGCCAGTGCGACCACATCCATATAGCCTTCTACGACGAGTGAATGGCCGGTGTCGCGAATTGAGGTGCGCGCTAAATACAGCCCGTATAGCTCGGATCCTTTGTGGAATACTGGAGTTTCCGGCGAATTAAGATATTTCGGTTCACCCTCGTTAATTATACGCCCGCCAAAACCGACCATACGGCCACGATAGTCATGAATCGGGAACATGATGCGGCCGCGAAAGCGATCATACATCCGCCCTTTTTCGTTCTTGCTTAACAGTCCCGCGGTCAACAAGGCTTCATTTATTTTCTCGTTGCTATTAGATGGGTCACCAAAATGTTGCATTAGATTGTCCCAACCCTCTGGGGCCAGCCCAACGCCAAAGCGCTTGGCAATCTCACCATCCAAACCCCGGTTTTTGAGGTAATCAACCGCCGTTTTTGAGTCCGCGTGTGTTTTAAGCTGTTGCTGATAGAAGTCGTTGGCTTTTTCCAGTAACTCGTAAAGGTCAGGGCCTTCACGTGGTGCGGGGGTGCTTGCCGCGAAGTTATCCGTTGGAACGGTTAATCCGCATTTGTTGGCGAGTTGTTCAACGGCTTCAACGAAGGAAAGCTGATCGTACTCGATCAAAAAACCGATCGCAGTGCCGTGCACGCCGCAACCAAAACAATGATAGAACTGCTTTTCCTGGCTTACCGTAAATGAAGGCGTTTTTTCACCGTGGAAGGGGCAGCAAGCTTTGTAGTCTTTGCCAGCTTTTTTGAGAGGTACAAAGCCGTCAATCAGATCAACAATATCTACCCTGGAGATCAGGTCATCAATAAACGCTTGTGGGATGCGGCCGGCCATCTAGTGCTCTTTCAATACGATATTACCGTATTCAGCGAGACGGGAAGCGTTTGGCCGCTAGGCGAGGCTCGCAGGTAATGACTGGTCCTTGCCAAGAGGCTCAACAACGTGGACGAATGCTTCCCGCTGCGCCCGAAGGGAGTGATCCAGATGACCCAATACGGCGTTGCAGCCCTCGAAAATGACTCGCCATTTCTTTCGGACTGCGCCTCGTCTTGAATCATCTGGATCACTCTGAATATGGCAATATCGTATTGAAGGAGCACCGGCTATATTAACTTGATAACTCAAGTAGAGAGTAGGGTTTTGATCTTGCCACTAACTACGCCCATGTCAGCTCGTCCATCAGCCGCTTGTTTAACCATTCCCATAACCTTGCCCATGTCGCGCATTTCGGTGGCGCCCACTTTGGCAATGGCGTCGGTGATCATCGAGTCAAGTTCGGATTCTGCTAAGGGTTCGGGTAAATACTCCTGCAATACATCCAGCCCGCTCTGTTCTTTTTCAACCAGGTCTGGTCGTTCGCCATCGGTGAACTGCTGAATCGAATCCTGCGACTGCTTGACCATTTTCTGTATGACTGCCAGCACACCAGCATCATCTAGTTCTATTCGCTCGTCAACTTCCTTGCGCTGAATCGCAGCGCGCATCAGGCGTACGCTTTCCAGTCGTGAGGCATCTTTGGCACGCATGGCGGTCTTCATATCTTCGAAAAGCTGTTCTTTTAGTGACATAGTAATTTGCCTTGAAGTTTAGTATATCGTGGGGGCTCCACGACAAACGGCCCGCCGTAGCGAGCCGTAGGTAATGGTAAGGTAGCTTAAAAGGTAACGTGGCTAGAGCTTACTGATGCTGGCCGGGTTAGCAGCAAGCTAACTTAATACATACGTTGTACGCGAACTCGCTGACGTGACATGCGTTTTGCTTCGCGTTTTTTTGCCGCAGCTGCTTTGCGTTTGCGGACGGCTGTAGGCTTTTCGTAGTGTTCACGCGCGCGCATTTCAGCGAATACGCCGGCTCTTTCGCAGGCGCGACGGAAGCGACGCAGAATCACGTCAAAAGGTTCGTCTTGTCGAACTTTTACTTGTGGCATAAAAAACTCAAATATTCGGTTAATTCCGGCCACTGGCCGAAAGGAGGCGCGATTCTAATGGGAAATTCAACATTTGTATAGCCGAATGGCCTATTTTATGTATGATTTTGCATCTATATATTCAGATTAATTAGTCGATGTATTGTTATCTTCCTTGTTTTCCACGGTCTGGTTGCGGAGAATGCGCCGCATGATTGTTTTAGGTATAGAAACCTCCTGCGATGATACGGGTGTGGCCTTATATTGCTCGAAACGCGGGCTATTAGCGCATACGTTATTCTCTCAGGTCGATACCCATCAGCTTTATGGCGGCGTCGTGCCGGAGCTTGCGGCGCGAGACCATACGCGCAAAGTCATACCTCTGGTTGATACGGTTTTATGCGAGGCGGGTGTGACGGGAGAGCAGCTTGATTTGGTCGCATACACCCGAGGGCCGGGCTTGGCGGGCGCGTTGCTTGCGGGTGCTGCTGTAGCTCGAAGTTTAGCTTATGGCTGGGGTTTGCCAGCGCTGGGAATTCACCATATGGAAGGGCATTTGTTGGCGGTCTTGCTTGACGATAAAGAGGCCTCATTTCCGTTTGTTGCGTTATTGGTTTCTGGCGGACATACCCAGCTGGTGGATGTCAGGGGGGTGGGAGACTACCGGATATTGGGTAAAACTCTGGATGACGCGGTGGGTGAGGCCTTTGATAAAACCGCCAAGATGCTAGGTTTGGAATATCCTGGTGGACCCGTGATTGAACGATGGGCCAGGCAAGGTGATTCATCGCGGTTTAAATTTCCGCGGCCGATGACCGACCGGCCAGGTTGTGATTTTAGTTTTAGTGGCCTTAAAACGTTTGCGTTAAATACTGTGCAAGCCTGGCGACAGGAGCATGAGCTGGACGACCAAACCATTGCCGATGTCGCTTATGCTTTTCAGCATGCGGTTGTGGAGACGCTGGTCATTAAATGCAGGCGAGCCCTTGAAGCCACAGGCTATAAGCGCTTGGTGGTTGCTGGTGGCGTGGGTGCCAATAGTGCTCTAAGAGCCGGGTTGGGTGAGATGGTAGGCACCTGCGGTGCCGAGTTGTTCTATCCGCCAATGGAGCTTTGTACTGACAATGGAGCGATGATCGCCTACGCAGGATTTCTGCGAGCGGGTGAAGCGAGTGCGGCGGAAGAAGGTTTCGATGTGCAACCGCGCTGGTCGATGGAAGAACTGGCTCCGCCAGTTGTCTAGTTTAGGACACTACACTAGCTCAGGATCTCTAGCGGCCAAAAGAAAGTTTGCTTTCAGTGCCCAGCTTTAATCGTTCAATATTCCCCCGGTGTGTGAATACCAGGACAGCGGCAATAGCAAACGCAACACCGACGTAAGATATTCCATCATAGAAGAAGAGTGATAGAGGGATGGTAGAGGCTGCTGCTATCAGAGCAGCGAGCGACGAATACCGCGAAATTACAGCCACCAGAATCCAGATAATAACGGCGCACACGGCTATGAGTGGCATTAGCGCGATGTAGATGCCCAAAGAAGTTGCGACGCCTTTACCACCTTTAAAGCCAAAGTAAATTGGATAAAGGTGCCCGAGCAGCACCCCCATAGCGGACAAACCAATAATGCTTTCGCTGGTGCCCCAGATTTGGGCGATCCAAACGGGTGTTGCACCTTTTAATACATCGCCAACCAGGGTGAGTAATGCGGCAACTCTATTGCCAGACCGCAGCACGTTGGTTGCTCCGGCGTTGCCACTGCCGACGCTGCGTGGATCGCTCAGGCGGAACAGTTTGGATATTACGATGGCAGACGAGATTGAACCGATCAGGTACGCGACCACCGGCAGAAGATAATGGTAAGTCATAGAGCTGAGAGTTTGCGGGTGAACAACTTGTCGGTCAAGATGCTCATGGGGTTATACTTTGTATCGAGATCTTTGTATGAGCAGGGCCAAGTGGATAAAATAAGGTTAGAAGGTATTCAATTAGCCTGCATTATTGGTACCGATGATTGGGAGCGCCAACTTAAGCAGAAACTATTGCTCGATTTGGTTCTGGAGCTTGATTTATCGGTTGCCGGGCAATCGGATCGGTTAGAAGACACAATTGATTATGTGGCAGTAGTTAATGCGGTTACTGACCTTGCCAGAGATTCGCAGTATTTGATGATAGAGGCACTTGCCGAGGCGATAGCGCAACGGTTGCTGGAAGAACCCCCGGTTGATGCTGTAAGCGTTGTTTTGAATAAAGGTGCCTCGGTCAAAGGTGCTAAAAACGTGGCGGTTACTATTCGGCGCTCGAAAGTTTCTTGATAATAATATTTTGAATAAATCAGAGGTTCCCGTGATTTCCAGGTTTATCCCGCCAAGCCTTTGCTGCATTATTCGCGTTTAATCTTCACTTACAAACGCGCAGCACACAATTTTGGATATTTTTCAGGCATTTGTTTTGGCTCTGGTTCAAGGGCTAACTGAATTTCTACCGATATCGAGTTCGGCCCATTTGATATTGGTGCCGGTGTTGGTGGGGTGGCAAGATCAGGGCCTGGCGTTTGACGTTGCGGTTCATGTGGGAACGCTTACGGCTGTGCTGATTTATTCACGCCATGAGGTGGCCGCGATTGTGCCCGCCTGGCTCAAAGGTTGGTCTGGATTGAAATGGGACGTCTATGGCCAGCTTGGTTGGTGGATTGTGCTCGCAACGATTCCGCTCGGCTTGTTTGGTTTGTTGGGCGAGGACTATATACAGAGTAATTTTCGCTCGCCTTTGGTGATCGCTGGCGCAACACTGGTGTTTGGCCTTGCCTTGGCATGGGCTGACCGGGGTGCGGAGAGCAAACGCCGAACCTTGAAGGACCTGGGTTGGAAAGACGCGCTACTGATTGGTTTGGCTCAGGCAGTTGCGCTGGTGCCGGGGGCCTCTCGTTCGGGCATGACGATGATGGCTGCTTTGTTTTTGCGGATGACACGCACCGAAGCGGCAAGGTTTTCGTTTTTGCTCAGTATTCCCGCAATTGTATTGCCTGGCTTATTGAAAAGTGCCGAAGCAGCATCCGCTGGGGTAGTGATCGATTGGACGGCGATTGGTACAGGAGTTTTCGTTTCTGCGGTGACCGCTTTCTTGTGTATTAAGATGTTTATGGTCTTTGTGACACGCGTTGGTTTGATGCCATTCGTTTGGTATCGCATTGCGCTGGCTGCGGTACTTTTTGTGTTGTTTATATAGCTTAAAATCTTTTGAAATTGCTCAAGAGTAATTGCTTAAGATAAGGCGTCAGCATTCAATTGAATGAGTGCGATCATCGCCTTGGCGGCGTTGGGCAAGGTTCTGCTTTTGTGGCGTAGTATGCCGAGGTGTCTCACGGGTTTGGGTAAATCCAGCAGATATAAATCATCGTCAAGCATGCTCAACGGCAAGGCGCTCCAGCCTAATTGGGCACAGACCATCATCTTCAGGCTTTCTAGATTATCTGTTGGTGTTGCAAGTTTAGTGAGCGGGAAATAGGGGTGCAGTGTCTGCTCTACCAACCGATACGTAATAGTCGTGGCCGCAGGTAATAGCGCCGGGTAATTTTTCAGGTCATTGAATGTGTGTGGATTATTTTGCTGCGCGAGTGGATGCTTGTTCGAACAGACAAATCCTAGCGGGTCTAGCCAAATTGAGGTGGCATAAATTTCTTTGGCAATCATCTGGATATTTTGTTCAGGTAGTGTGGCGATCGCAAAATCAAGCTCACCATGTTGAATCTTCATCGAGGCTTCTTCGGACCCTAAAAATTGCAAATCCAGTAATACATCGTTATAGCGAGTGGAGAACTCCGTTAATATCGGTGGCAAGCGATGCAGACCGATATGGTGCGACACGCCGACGCGTAGATGGCCGGTCACCTTATCGTCAATATTTTCAATTTCAGTTCGTGCCTCATTCATCGATAGCAGAATTTCTCTGGCTCGCGGCAGTAGCCGCTGGCCCGCTTCTGTAAGCCTGACCTCGCGTCCGATTCGATCAAATAGACGCCTGCCAAGTTCTGATTCCAGCGCGGCAATACGCTTGCTAATAGCAGGTTGAGTCAAAAAAAGACGGTCTGCGGTACGTGAAAAGGAGCGCTCTTTAGCTAAGCCGACAAAGGTTCGCAAACTCTGGGTATCCATTGGTTTTCGTTTTATTAAATATTATTCCAAATAGGAATTGAATACATAAAAATAATGAATTTGTATTATATATAGTTTAACCACTAAAATCGCCTTATTGATCCCCGGGGTTTAAATTGAAATGGCTAAAACGCTTTACGACAAATTATGGGATGCGCACCTCATTAAACAACGCGATGACGGTTCCGCTTTAATTTATATTGATCGCCACATCATCCACGAAGTGACCTCACCGCAGGCGTTCGAAGGTTTGCGTCTGGCCGGGCGTGAGCCGTGGAGATTGGATACCAATATTGCGACTCCGGACCATAACGTGCCTACCACCGTAAAGGAACGGGCTAGTGGCGTTGCCGGGATCGAGGATCTGGTGTCACGCATTCAGGTCACCACGCTGGATGATAATTGCGATGAGTTCGGTATTCTCGAGTACGCCATAAACGACAAACGCCAGGGCATTGTGCATGTCATCGGTCCGGAATCCGGAGCGTGCTTGCCTGGTATGACGGTGGTTTGCGGTGATTCGCATACCGCGACCAATGGCGCGGTTGGGGCGTTAGCGTACGGTATTGGTACCTCAGAAGTTGAGCACGTGTTAGCCACCCAGTGTTTGGTGAGCAAAAAAATGAACAACATGCTCGTCAAAATAAATGGTGAGCTATCAGAAGGCGTAACCGCCAAAGATGTGATTCTCGCGATTATTGGCGAGATTGGCACTGCGGGCGGTAGTGGCTACGCCATCGAATTTGGTGGTCAGGTAATTCGGGATATGTCTATGGAAGGGCGTATGACGGTATGCAATATGGCGATAGAAGCGGGTGCGCGCGCGGGAATGGTGGCGGTGGATCAAACGACTATCGATTACGTGAAGGGTCGCCCGTTTGCCCCAACGGGTAATAAGTGGACACAAGCGGTGGCAGCGTGGCAAGAGCTGCATAGCGATGAGGCTGCCGAGTTTGACCACGTCGTTGAACTCGATGGCGCTTCTATTGAGCCACAAGTGAGCTGGGGTACTTCACCAGAGATGGTAGTGCCGGTCAGCGGTCAGGTGCCAGATCCTGCAACGGTTTCTGACCCGGTGAAAAAAGAAGGTATAGAGCGTGCACTGGATTACATGGGGTTAAAGGCTGGCCAGGCAATTCAAGATATTGCGCTCGACAAGGTGTTCATCGGCTCATGCACAAATTCGCGTATCGAGGATATGCGCGCTGCTGCGCAGGTGGTGCGTGGCCGTAAGAAGGCCGAATCCATCGCGCTGGCAATGGTTGTTCCTGGTTCTGGATTGGTAAAAGCGCAAGCTGAAGGCGAGGGGCTGGATAAGATATTCACCGATGCGGGTTTTGAGTGGCGGGAACCAGGCTGTTCGATGTGTTTGGCAATGAATGCCGACAAACTGGGTAACGGCGAGCATTGCGCTTCCACCTCAAACCGAAATTTTGAGAGTCGGCAGGGTTACGGAGGGCGCACACATTTGGTTAGCCCGGCAATGGCGGCTGCAGCGGCAATCGCAGGTTATTTTGTTGATGTTCGGGAATTTACAGGAGATACATCATGAAGAGTTTTACTGCGCACAAGGGCCTGGTTGCGCCGATGGATCGCGCCAACGTCGATACCGACATGATCATTCCAAAGCAATTTTTAAAGTCTATTAAACGCACCGGCTTCGGCAAGAATTTGTTCGATGAATCGCGCTATCTGGATGAGGGCCTGCCGGATCAAAGCTGTGAAGGTCGTTCTTTGAACCCGGATTTTCCGCTCAATTTAGCACGCTATCAGGGTGCCAGTGTTTTGTTGGCACGGGAAAATTTTGGTTGTGGGTCCAGTCGGGAGCATGCGCCCTGGGCTTTGGATGACTACGGCTTTCGTAGTGTGATTGCAGCGAGTTTTGCAGATATTTTTTATAACAACTGTTTTAAGAACGGTTTGTTACCAGTGGTTCTGGAGCCAGCGCGGATGGATCAACTGTTTAAAGAGATGTACGCCACCCAGGGTTATGAACTCGCGGTTGATCTGCACGATCAGAGCGTTACAACACCGGGCGGAGACGTATTCAGTTTCGAAGTTGATGAGTTTCGGCGCCAGTGTTTATTAGAGGGGCTGGATGATATCGATTTGACCTTGCAGCATGCGGACGAAATCCGTGCCTTTGAAGAACAATATAAATCGCATGCACCCTGGGTGTTTGGCACGATTAAGGGGGGGTAAGGAACCTCTGATCTATTCATGAAATCGTATATTACACTCAAAATACCCAGCTTTTTTGTTGCAAATCTTTGCAATAGACCCACTATTACCTGCGATTCGCGCCTCAAATCTGAGCATTTTGAGCGCAATCTACTTCGTCCAGAATAAATCAGAGGCTCCTAAGCATGACTTATAAAATTCTTCTTATTCCAGGGGACGGCATCGGTACAGAGATAGCTGCCGAAGCACAAAAGGTTTTGGATCGCGTGCTCAAGCTTAACGGCGGCCAGGTAGAATATTCGTACGGACTGTTGGGTGGTGCTTCGATTGATGAAACCGGCGTGCCGTTGCACGAGGAAACACGTGCGCTGGCGCACGGAAGTGATGCGATTTTGCTCGGTGCGGTGGGCGGTCCAAAATGGGACAAACTCGATCATAATTTAAAACCCGAGCAGGGATTGCTGCAAATACGCTCCAGCCTGGAATTATTTTCCAACTTGCGCCCGGCGATGTTGTTCCCCCAATTGGCGCAGGCGTCCAGTTTGAAAAATGATGTGGTTTCCGGGTTGGATATATTGATCGTTCGTGAGCTGACCGGCGGCATTTACTTTGGTCACCCACGAGGTATTCGGATCAACGATGCGGGCGAACGCGAGGGTTTTAATACCTATATATATCGCGAGCACGAGATCGAACGGATCGGTCGTAGTGCATTCGCGATGGCGAGAAAACGTGACAAGCGGCTGTGCTCGATTGACAAGGCGAACGTGCTGGAGGCGACCGTATTGTGGCGCGAAGTAATGACCTCGCTGGCCTCTGAATATTCCGATGTAGAGCTCACTCACATGTACGTTGATAACGCAGCCATGCAATTGGTGCGCGATCCAAAACAATTTGATGTGTTGGTCACCGGTAATATGTTTGGCGATATATTGTCAGATTGTGCAGCCATGTTGACGGGATCTATCGGCATGTTGCCATCGGCATCGTTGGATAAAAACGGCCGGGGTATGTACGAACCCGTGCATGGTTCAGCACCGGATATCGCGGGGCAGGGTATCGCCAATCCTTTGGCGGCTATTCTATCGGTTGCGATGATGTCGCGTTATTCGCTCAACGAGGTTGCCTGGGCTGACCAGATAGAGAGGGCAGTGTCCAAAGTGCTCGATCAAGGCCTTAGAACTGAAGATATTTATACCGACGGCATGACTAAAGTGTCAACTTCAGAAATGGGTGCAGCGGTAGTAGATATGCTCGATCACTAATCTCTAATGAGTGAAAACCTGGCAGATTTCGACCAGCATCATGTCTGGCACCCATATTCCAGCGCAACCCCACCATTGCCCAACCTGGTGGTGCGTTCTGCCAGTGGGGTTCGCATTCAGCTTGAGGATGGCTGCGAACTAATCGATGCAATGGCATCCTGGTGGTCCGCTTTGCACGGTTATAACCATCCGGTTTTGAATCAGGCGGTTACCGACCAGGTCGCGGATATGAGTCACGTGATGTTCGGTGGCTTGACCCATGAGCCAGCCGTCACTTTGTGCGCTAACTTACTCAAAACGGTACCACCAGATATGCAGCATGTGTTTCTGGCGGACTCGGGTTCGGTAGCGGTCGAGGTGGCATTAAAGATGGCGTTTCAGTACCAGCTGGCTATTGGGCAGGGGCAACGAAGCAAAGTAGCTGCTCTACGGGGTGGCTATCATGGCGACACCTTGGGAGCGATGTCGGTATGTGACCCGGATGCCGGTATGCATCAGTTGTTCAGCGATTATGTTCCCCGGCAATTGTTCGTAGATCGGCCATCGATTAGATACGGGGATGCCTGGGATGATCAGGCGCTCGATGGCATTCGCGCAATGTTCGAGGCTAACCACAGTGAGCTGGCAGCTTTTATTCTAGAACCCATCGTGCAAGGCGCTGGCGGCATGTGGTTTTATGCCAGGGAATACGTGCAGGGCATACGTGAATTGTGTGACGAGTTTGGGGTTTTGCTGATTGCGGATGAGATCGCGACGGCTTTTGGGCGCACCGGGCATTGGTTGGCGTGTGATGATTCCGCGGTGGTGCCGGATATTTTATGTGTGGGGAAGGCGCTAACCGGCGGTTATTTAAGTCTGGCGGCTACATTGACGACTTCTCGTGTGGCAGAAGGTATCTCCGGTGGTCAGAACCCGGAATTGATGCACGGGCCTACTTTCATGGGTAACCCGCTGGCCTGTGCAGTGGCGAACGCGAATTTGGTTTTGTTGCAGTCTGGAGAATGGCCGGCACAAGTAGCCGCGATTCATTCTGTATTGAAGGAAGGATTAGCGGAGGCGGAGGGATTTGCTAACGTTACCGATGTAAGGGTTCATGGAGCCATTGGCGTGATAGAAACCGCACAGCCGGTCGACATGAAGGTCGTGCAGGATATTTGTCTTGATGAAGGCGTATGGTTACGTCCCTTTGGGCGATTGATATACACCATGCCACCGTACGTCATGGGAGTAGAGGATTTGGTTCGCGTGACCAGCACGATGAAGAGAATGGCGAAGCAAGTTTACTGAGCCGTTCGTATACTGGTATTTGCCAA
Source organism: Pseudomonadota bacterium (assembly GCA_018660405.1). Lineage (GTDB taxonomy): Bacteria > Pseudomonadota > Gammaproteobacteria > Arenicellales > Arenicellaceae > UBA10349. The sequence goes on from JABJKL010000072.1 coordinate 13,600, forward strand.
ACCCATATGACTAGAATAGTGAGCGTTTAACTAATATCATCCAGTCCCAGCGTGTGCCCACGATCCTTTTTAGCCTTTAAGTAACGACGATTGGTTTCAGTTACCCCGGCAACGTGTTTTTCTGCTTTAAATTGATCCAGCCCGGCTGTTTGCAGCGCTGCTATTTTTTTCGGGTTATTGGTTAGTAATTGGAATGGGTTATTACCAAGAAAATACTTGATCAGTGAAGCTGCATCGCTAAAGTCTCGTGAATCAATCGGCAAACCCAGAGACTCATTTGCTTGATAAGTATCTTCGCCTTCATCTTGCAAAAGATAGGTGGCTGCTTTTGCCCAAAGCCCGATACCCCGACCTTCGTGGCCGGCCATATAGACCAGCAAGCCACCACCTGGATGAGCCGATATTCGTTCGGCCGCACGTTCGAGCTGGGGTCCGCATTCACAGCGCTCGGATCCAAACACATCGCCCGTTAGACAATTGGAGTGGACGCGTACCATTGGCTTGCTAGATGTTGATGGTTCGCCAAACACCAGCACGCTATTTACTGCCATTGCAGTTGCTTTATTTGCGAATTGTGCCGAGTCATCCTTATCGCGCAGATCATCGGCGAGTTGCATCACACTACTCAATTCTTCTGCACGGACGCTTGCGTACCATTGTACTTGTGAATGTACGTTGCCCAGCTGTATTGGCATAAGGATAGGGCCAAGGATGTTGATTTGTACATCGTCGGCTGGAATTTGATCTGAAATCTCTACACGTTGACCATCACTACCCACGCGAATGAGTTTGCCTTGTTTGACAAGGTGTTCGCGTATTTTTGAATCAAGGTAGGTAAACATATATTTGTTAGTAGCTGAAAAACCACGCCGCTATTTTCCAATTATGAGCCAAGCGTGGCCCGATTGCGACGCTACACATAAAAAAGCCAGCCACAATACGGCTGGCCTTCTTGTCGCCGGTAACGGCTAGCTTAGCGCTTTGACAACTGCTTGATATTCCGTACGCAGCGCGTCAGGAATTCGAGCGCCGTAAGAATCAAGGTACTCGCCAACGTCAGACATTTCTTGTCGCCAATCGGCTGCTTCTACCGACAACAGTTCTTGCATGGTGCGGCTGTCCACATCGATTCCATCAAGATCAATGTCGTTTTCTTGTGGCAGGTAGCCAATAGCGGTTTCTACTGCGCCAGCACGACCCTCTATACGGTCGATCATCCACAGTAGTACGCGCATGTTCTCACCAAACCCTGGCCACAGAAAATTGCCATCGTCGTCCTGACGGAACCAATTAACATGAAAGATTCTTGGCATATTCTCTGAACCTTCGCCCATCTTCAACCAGTGGCCCCAATAGTCGGCAAAGTTATAGCCACAGAATGGCTTCATCGCCATTGGGTCACGACGCACGACGCCAACTTGCCCGGTAGCAGCGGCGGTTGTTTCAGATGCAACACCTGCTCCAACTAATACACCATGCGCCCAGGATTTGGCTTCGTAAACCAGTGGCGCCAGTTTGCGGCGTCGGCCACCAAATACGATGGCGGAAATCGGTACACCTTCGGGTGCGTCCGCTAACGAGGAGTAGCTAGGGTTTTTATCGGAGGCAACGGTGAAACGCGAATTTGGATGGGCAGCAGGGCCCTTTTCGGGGTCGTATTTTCCCCCTAGCCAGTCGATTACCGGCTCGCCAACTTTTTTGTCTTCCCACCACGGCTCGTTATCTTCGGTCAGAGCAACATTGGTAAAAATAGTATCGCTTTGAATCGTGTCGAAAGCATTTTTATTGCTCTTGGCATTGGTGCCTGGA
>JABJKL010000161.1 GCA_018660405.1 Pseudomonadota bacterium
GACTTCAAGGTGAAAGAAATTGAAATGGATGCGCTGCCGGAGTTACCGTTCAAGGTGATGATGAACGTAGGCAATCCAGAACGGGCTTTCGATTTTCAACGGTTGCCGAATGCAGGTGTTGGCCTCGCTCGATTGGAATTTATTATTAATAACACCATCGGAGTGCACCCCAAGGCGCTACTTAATTACTCAATGATGGATGCCGATTTAAAAGCCAGCATCGACGATCGTATTGCGGGTTACGCAGACCCCAGGACTTTTTATGTTCAGAAATTGATAGAGGGGATATCCACATTGGCCGCTGCGTTTTCTCCCAAGCCAGTAATTGTGCGTATGTCAGATTTTAAATCGAACGAATATGCCAATATGTTAGGTGGAGAAATGTTCGAGCCCGAGGAAGAAAACCCAATGCTCGGATTTCGAGGCGCTAGCCGATATATTTCTTCATCGTTTCGCGAGTGTTTCGAGCTCGAATGTGAGGCGCTCAAATATGTTCGGGATGAGATGGGTTTAACCAATGTATGGCTTATGGTGCCGTACGTGCGGACGCTGGAAGAGGCTGATCAAGTGGTCGAGTTGTTGGCTGAAAACGACTTGAAGAGAGGTGAGAACGGCTTAAACATCATCATGATGTGTGAAATTCCCAGTAACGCCATTCTCGCGGATGAGTTTTTAGAGCGTTTTGACGGCATGTCTATCGGTTCTAATGATTTGACCCAGTTAACGCTTGGTTTGGATCGTGATTCCGGGCTAGTCGCCCACTTGTTTGATGAACGGGATCCAGCGGTAAAAGCGTTGCTATCAAAAGCCATCGAAGCGTGCACTAAAGCGGGGAAATATATCGGAATATGTGGGCAGGGGCCGTCTGATCATCCAGATTTGGCGAAATGGTTGATGGAGCAGGGAATAGACAGTGTTTCTCTGAATCCCGATACTGTCGTCGAAACCTGGCTCTTTTTGGCGGGACAGGAAGTAAAGTAGTAATCTAGTTTAGGACACGACACTACCCTAGTTACGCGGTAAAACCCTTGCAAACGTAGTTTTCAGGTATCGTGTTTCAGGCATTGCCGGATGAATAGGGTGATCTCTGCTTTGGCCCATTTCGGCGAGTATTTGCAATTGTCGGTCAACATGAACGGCGGCGCGGTTAACCATAGTGAGAAAGTCTTTGGCAGGCATATGGTGTGAGCAGCTACAGGTCGCTATGATGCCGTCGGGTTTGACCAGTGAAATGCCGCGTTCATTGAGTTTTTGGTAACCTCTAAAACCGTTTCGAAAGTCTTTTTTACGTTTTATAAATGCCGGTGGATCGAGTACTACGACATCGGCATTTTCCCCGTCTGCTTTTAGGCCAGCCAAAACCTCGGTCGCGTTTCCTTGCACGGTGAATACTCGGTCAGACACACCATTACGTTGAGCATTTTCGGCAACATATTCAAGGGCAGATTCAGAGGTGTCAATGCAGATAACTCGTTTTGCTCCGTGACTGGCGGTCTGCACGCCCCATGCGCCGATATAAGAGCAAGCGTCAATAACCGTTTTATCTTTGACAAGTGGATTTAACCATTGTCGATTATCGTGTTGGTCATAAAACCAACCCGTTTTTTGCCCATTGGCAATGGGGACTACAAATTCAGTTCCACCTTCGCGCAAGACTGTTTCATCCGGTAGTTCGCCGACCTTCTCTGTATAGTTGCTGAGACCTTCCAATTTGCGCGAGCCGGAGTTGCAACGCAATATCATCCCGACGGGCTGAACCACCTTGTCAAGAGCCGCCACGATTTCCTCTTTAAGCACTTCCATGCCCGCAGTCGAGATTTGTACGACTAAAACATCACCAAATCGATCAACAACCAAGCCGGGTAGTAAATCACTTTCGCCAAACACGAGCCGATAAAAAGGTTCTGGATAGAATCGTTCCCGCAGGCTAAGTGCCACTTTTAAGCGATGAATAAGTAATGATTTGTTCATCGGGTATTTTGGGTCTCGGCTGGTGATGCGAGCACATATTAGCGAATGTGGATTAGCGTAGGCATGTGCCAGCCATTTGCCCGTTGACGAATGCAGCTCTACCGCCTGGCCAGGGTTGAGTTGATTCAGTGGGCTAATGTGTGTATCAATCTCATTGCTATAGATCCATAGGTGCCCGCTAGTCAGGCGTTTTTCTTCATTTTTTTTCAGCCGTAGAACAGTTGTGGAGTCATTCATCTGTTTTCCCTTTTTATTTGTACAGGCTTTTATTAACCATCGATGGTTAATGGCTTACGCTGGGTTTTAGTTGAGGATTTTCGCCAAATAATACATTGGTTGTTAGTCGGCATTGCGTGGTCGGCTATACAGATAAAATGGTTTTTGTCCGCCAGTTCGTTAACCCACTCGAAATCACGCAAACCACTGGCTGGGTCGCGCTGCTTCAGCCAAATATCAAACCTGGCATTGCTCGGCGTAGTGAACTCGTTGGCGTATTTGAACGGTCCATAAACGATAACGAGGGCATCGGTTTTAAGTAACGTTCCCGCGTGCTGCCAGAATGCCTCTACATGTTGTTCAGACATAATGTGGAACGTATTGCAGGTAAAAAGGATGTCAGGGTTGTGATCGCTCCAACACTCTTCGGCAACGTCGATAATTATGGCTGCGCGCACATTGCCTGGAGCCTCAACATCTAACCGCAGCTTCAGTGCGGCCAGGTTATCCTCTATTTCGCTGGGCTGCCAAGTGATGTGCGGTGCCTGTTTGGCCATCCATACTGCGTGTTGTCCAGTACCACTGCCGATTTCCAGTAACCGGCAGGCGTTGCCAAGCAGTGGTGCAAGTATATCAAAGATTGCTTGCTTATTGCGTTCACAGGGTCCGCTGTGCGGTAATTGATCGGTCTTATGGTTCATGCGCCGCACTTTGCACTTATCGATAGCCCGGTTCAAGTTATCGATTGTTAAAGAGTCGGTGAATAGGAGCTTGGTACAGCGGTTGTGCGTCTATTTATTTTTTAAATAAAGACTTTTTAGGGGGTGGGCTAACGATGGAATCCGGGCGCATACTTGGTGGTTTCAGAGCAGAGTAAAAGGGCCTATAAATTACTGATTTTTAAGCTTGACCCAACGGTAAGCATGAGTATACTTGCGCGTCCTTAAAAGCAGGGGAGCTCGCGATATTTTATCGGGGCGTTTGTACCCACCCGGAGTAAAAAATGGCAAAGAAAGTAGACGCTTACATTAAGCTTCAAGTCCCTGCTGGCTCAGCCAACCCCAGCCCGCCTGTCGGCCCTGCATTAGGCCAACATGGCCTCAATATCATGGAATTCTGCAAGGCGTTTAACGCATCAACGCAGGAGTTGGAAAAAGGAATGCCCATCCCCGTCGTGATTACGGTCTATAGCGACAAGAGTTTTACCTATATTCAAAAAACGCCTCCAGCGTCGGTTTTGCTTAAAAAGGCGGCCGGTATTAGTAAGGGTAGCGGTGTGCCAAATCTTGAGAAAGTTGGCAAGGTCAGCCGCGCTCAGCTGGAAGAGATTGCCACTACGAAGATGCCCGATTTGAACGCATACGATATGGATCAGGCGGTTCGAATTATTGCTGGCAGCGCCAGAAGTATGGGCATCGAGACGGACGAGGGTTAGCAGCGATGGCGAAATTGTCTAAAAGAGCTCAGGTATTTGCTGACAAAGTAGATCGCGATAGTTTTTACGCGATGGACGCAGCACTGAGCCTGCTAAAAGAAACTGCATCGGCCAAATTTGATGAATCAGTGGATGTCTCGATTAATTTGGGTGTTGATTCACGAAAATCAGACCAGAATGTTCGAGGTGCCACCGTGTTACCTAAAGGCACCGGCAAAACGGTACGCGTTGCGGTGTTTACCGAGGGCGATAATGCTGAGGCTGCTAAAGCTGCTGGTGCTGACATCGTTGGTATGGATGATCTGGCAGAGAAGGTGAAAAAGGGCGAGATGGATTTTGACATCGTGATAGCCAGTCCGGACGCGATGCGCGTGGTTGGTCAACTCGGTCAGATTCTCGGTCCACGTGGCTTGATGCCTAACCCCAAGACGGGCACAGTTTCTGCGGACGTTAAAACTGCTGTAGAGAATGCAAAAGCGGGTCAAATTCAGTTTCGTAACGATAAGGCGGGCATTATTCAATGTTCGATTGGGAAGGCCTCTTTTGACGTTGATTCCCTTAAAGAAAATTTGTTGGCGCTTTTAAGTGCTCTGCATAAGGCAAAGCCTGCTAGTGCGAAGGGCCAATATTTCAAACGAGTTTCCGTGTCTACCACAATGGGGCCCGGAATACGCGTCGATCGCGCAACCCTGCCGGTGTTCTAGCAGAAGCGATCGTTAGGTGTTCACTGTCATTCGTGATGGTGGGCTGTCAAAGACCGCAGGTGTGAGGAAACTCACTTAATAAGTAAAGTCTTAGTCTTTAAGATAAGGCAAGCGCTAACCCGCGTAGATAGTGTGCCTGGTAATGGATTCAAACTCCTGAACCTGGGTGCCATAACTGGAGGTGGCTCTATGAGCCTCGATCTTGAGCAAAAGAAGCAGGTTGTTGAGCAAGTCTCCTCTGTGTTGAGTGAGTCCGAAGCGGCAATACTCGCAGAATATCGTGGTTTGACGGTTGAACAGATGAGCGCTATGCGTCGTGAAGCACACGAGCAGGGCGTTTTCTTGAAGGTCATCAAAAACACGCTGCTACGTCGTGCTGTCAAGGACTCGGATTTTGAGTGCCTGGAAGATCAATTTACTGGTCCATTAGCGTTTGCAGCTTCGAGTGATCCTGTTGCGGTCGCCAAGGTGTTGAGTAAGTTTGAAGATAATTACGACGCGCTGAACATAACAGCCGGCGCAATGTCTGGAAACATGCTGAGCGCTGCTGAAATCAAGGCACTTTCCAAGCTACCAAACCGGGAAGAGTTATTGGCCAAGTTGATGGGTACGATGCAAGCACCAATTGCTAAATTCGTTCAGACCCTTAACGAGGTGCCAACGGCTTTTGCTCGAACTTTGGCCGCTGTACGAGATGCAAAAGAGCCTTCAGCCTGAAAGGGCCGACCTGATCCGGTTTAACATATAAGTTCTGGAGTTTTATCATGAGTAAAGAAGATATTTTGGAAACAATTGCAGGCATGTCTGTACTTGAGCTGTCTGAGTTAATTGGTCAAATGGAAGAAAAATTCGGTGTATCTGCAGCTGCTGCAGTGGCCGTTGCAGCACCTGCAGCCGGTGGCGACGCTGGTGGCGCAGCTGCAGAGAAAGACGAGTTTGACGTGGTACTTACCTCTTTTGGCGAGAACAAGGTGGCGGTGATTAAAGCGGTTCGCGCCGCAACAGGTCTTGGCTTAAAGGAAGCTAAAGATTTGGTTGAGTCCGCGCCTGCACCTGTTAAAGAGGGTGTTGCCAAAGGCGAAGCCGAAGAATTGAAAAAAACACTTGAGGAAGCCGGGGCAGCGGTTGAGCTTAAGTAAAGAAGTGAACTGTTTGTCTGGCAGCTTGTCGCCGGATAAAAGTGATCTTGCCGTTTTTTCATTGAAATCGGCTTTGCAGAGCGCTGGGTTAACTCTTGAGTTAATCCAGATGGCGTCAAAAAGATTGATCAGGAAATTGGTCATGAAGTTGCTACGGGCTGATGTGATTCTCGCGTCAGCCTTCGGCGGTTTATGCGTAGCATTAGCTGGTCACCCCGCCGGCTGATAATTGAGCATCTAGAGCGATTATAAAGAGGTTATAAATGGGCTATTCCTTTACCGAGAAAAAGCGAATTCGCAAGAGTTTCAGCAAACGACCTGAAAGTGTTTTGCCAATTCCATATTTGCTTGCCACCCAGAAAGATTCATATCACCGTTATCTGCAGGCTGAAAAGGAGCCAGATGCTCGTCGTACGCGGGGATTGCAGGGTGCATTCAAATCCGTTTTTCCTATTCAGAGTTTTAACGGCGCTGCCGCACTCGAATTTGTCAGCTACCGACTTGGTACGCCAATATTTGACGTCAAGGAATGTCAGCAACGTGGTTTGATTTATGCCGCACCACTGCGTGTTACCTTACGTCTGGTCATTAATAACAGGGATGATACAACCGGCGGCAAAGCGCCCAAAAATGTTATTGAGCAAGAAGTCTACATGGGCGATATGCCCTTAATGACAGATAACGGAACTTTTGTAATCAATGGTACAGAGCGAGTGGTTGTGTCGCAGTTGCACCGTTCGCCGGGTGTGTTTTTTGACCATGATCGAGGCAAAACCCATTCATCTGGCAAGCTGTTGTTCTCCTCACGTGTGATTCCCTACCGTGGTTCCTGGCTGGATTTTGAATTCGATCCAAAAGACCTCGTGTACATTCGTATTGATCGCCGTCGTAAATTGCCTGCGACGATTCTGTTACGGGCTCTGGGTTATAGCACCCAGGAAATCCTGGAAATGTTTTTCACCAATGATAAGTTCACCTTATCTGCGAAAGATATCAAAATTGACCTGGTTGCATCACGTCTACGCGGTGAGCAACTTGGTTTTGATGTCGTAAACTCAAAAGGTACGGTATTGGTGGAAGCTGGCCGACGTATTACCGCGCGCCACATTCGAGAGATCGAAAAAGCGAGAATCAAGAAAATAGTTGTACCGGCTGAATTTATTATCGGTCGAACGTTGGCGCACGATGTACCAGATGTAGAAACTGGCGAGTTGCTGGCTGAGGCCAATGCGGAAATCACCCAGGAACTGCTTGATGTGCTACTGGAAAAGAAAGTTAAAAAGCTCGAAGCTATTTATACCAATGATTTGGATGAAGGCGCCTTTTTATCAGATACTTTACGTATAGACGCAAGCCGAACCTCTTTGGAAGCGATGGTAGAAATCTATCGTATGATGCGCCCAGGCGAACCGCCAACGAAAGAGGCGGCGACCGCTCTATTTAACAACTTGTTTTTTAATAGTGAGCGTTATGACCTTTCGATCGTAGGTCGGATGAAGTTTAATCGCCGTTTGGGTCGAGCAAAAGATACGGGTTCCGGTACCCTCGATAAAGAAGACATTATCGAAGTGATGAAGATTCTGATCAATCTAAAGAACGGTCGTGGGGAAATTGACGATATTGACAATCTTGGCAATCGTCGCGTGCGTTCGGTGGGTGAGTTGGTTGAAAATCAGTTCCGCGTGGGGCTTGTTCGTGTTGAGCGTGCTGTACGTGAGCGTTTAACGATGGCTGAGTCTGAAGGGCTAACACCACAAGACTTGATAAATGCCAAACCAGTATCAGCCGTGGTTAAAGAATTTTTTGGTTCCAGTCAACTCTCACAGTTTATGGATCAAACTAATCCTTTATCCGAAATTACGCATAAACGTCGCGTTTCAGCGCTTGGTCCGGGTGGTTTGACTCGTGAACGTGCGGGTTTTGAAGTGCGAGACGTGCACCCAACCCATTACGGTCGGGTATGCCCGATTGAAACTCCTGAGGGACCCAACATCGGTTTGATCAACTCGTTGGCAGTTTACGCGCGCACCAATGATTATGGTTTTCTTGAAACACCTTATTTACGGGTCGTTAAAAGCAGGGTTACCGATCAAGTCGACTATTTGTCGGCCATTGAAGAGCGTAAATTTATGATCGCTCAGGCGAACGCAAAATTAAGCAAGGCGGGCAAGCTTGAAGATGAGCTGGTGTCTTGCCGAAGCAACAATGAGTTTACTCTGGCTACGCCAGCTCAAGTCGAATACATTGATGTGGCACCGTCGCAAATTGTATCCGTAGCGGCATCCTTGATACCGTTTTTAGAGCACGATGATGCGAACCGTGCATTGATGGGCTCCAATATGCAGCGCCAGGCAGTGCCGACGATTCGCAGCGAGAAGCCGTTGGTGGGTACCGGAATTGAACGAACAGTTGCGGTTGATTCGGGTGTGGCTTTGGTGGCACGACGCGGCGGCATTGTTGAATCAGTAGACGCCAGCCGTATTGTTGTGCGAGTGAATGATAAGGAAACCATCCCCGGTGAAGCCGGTGTGGATATCTATAATCTGACTAAATATACCCGCTCCAATCAAAACACCAATATTAACCAGCGTCCGTTGGTTAATGCCGGTGACAAGATTGCACATGGGGATGTACTGGCCGACGGTCCATCAACTGATATGGGTGAATTGGCACTGGGGCGCAATGTTCTGATCGCTTTTATGCCGTGGAACGGCTACAACTTTGAAGATTCCATTCTTATTTCTGAGAACCTCGTTAAGGAAGACGTGTACACCACGATTCATATCGAAGAGCTGTCTTGTGTCGCGCGCGATACCAAACTCGGTTCAGAAGAGATTACTCGTGATATTCCAAATGTTGGTGAGCACGCACTGGCGCGTTTGGATGAGGCTGGTATTGTATATATTGGAGCGGAAGTCACTGGTGGCGACGTGTTGGTTGGCAAGGTAACACCCAAAGGTGAAACTCAGCTGACCCCGGAAGAAAAGCTGCTGCGCGCTATATTTGGTGAGAAAGCGTCTGATGTTAAAGATACCTCTCTCAAGGTGCCTTCGAGTATGTACGGTACGGTTATTGACGTGCAGGTATTTACGCGTGATGGGGTTGAGAAAGATACCCGCGCGTTGGCAAACGAAGAATCTGAGCTTGCCCGTATTCGCAAGGATTTGGCTGATCAGTTCCGTATTGTCGAAGAAGACACCTATGCCCGTATTCAAGGTGTACTGTTAAATAGTATAGCCGAAGGCGGTCCTAACGGTTTGAAGGCTGATTCAAAAGTGACTGCTGCTTACTTGGCAGACTTGAGCCGCAACAAGTGGTTTGAAATTCGTTTGCGTAACGAAAAATCAAACAAGCAGTTAGAGCAACTGCGTGAAGCCCTGAGTTCCCAGAGGAAGTATTTTGACGATTTGTTTGATGAGAAGCGCAATAAGCTTGAAGCAGGGGACGATCTAGCGCCCGGTGTGCTCAAGATGGTTAAGGTATTTGTTGCGGTCAAGCGTCGGTTGCAACCGGGCGACAAAATGGCTGGACGTCATGGTAATAAGGGTGTGATTTCGAAAATCGTTCCGGTCGAGGATATGCCCTACCAGGAAGACGGCACCACCATCGATATCGTGTTGAACCCGCTGGGTGTGCCCTCGCGTATGAACGTGGGGCAGGTGCTTGAAACGCATTTGGGCTGGGCGGCTGCTGGTTTGGGTAAGAAGATTGACGAGATATTACGCGTGAAGCGCAAGACGATGATGTCTGAACTTCGTAAGTTTCTTGACAAGGTCTATAACACCAGTGGTAAGCGCGAAGACATAAAATCTCTAACGGATGAAGAAGTCATTGAGTTGGCCGGCAATCTTCGTGGTGGTGTGCCCATGGCGACGCCAGTATTTGATGGTGCCGCTGAAACGGAGATTAAAGGCATGTTGGAGTTGGCGGGTCTACCGGCCAGCGGCCAGACCACCTTGTACGATGGGCGTACCGGCGATAAATTTGATCGAGAGGTGACGGTTGGCTACATGTATATGCTTAAGCTGAATCACCTGGTTGATGACAAGATGCATGCACGATCTACGGGCCCATACAGCTTGATTACGCAGCAGCCGCTGGGTGGTAAAGCGCAGTTTGGTGGCCAACGTTTTGGTGAAATGGAGGTCTGGGCGCTTGAAGCTTACGGTGCGGCCTATACCTTGCAAGAAATGTTAACCGTGAAATCGGATGATGTTTCTGGCAGAACCAAGATGTATGAAAATATTGTTAAGGGCAACTACCAGATAGAGGCAAATATGCCGGAGTCCTTCAATGTTTTGGTTAAGGAAATCCGTTCGCTCGGTTTGAATATCGAATTGCAGGAAGACTAGCCGGTACATTGGCCCGAAACCCAACATTGATTTATGCCCTTTCAGAGCACCAGTTATTGTTACTCCTTATTGTTACCCCCCCGAATCCCGCGAGGATAAACGATGAAAGATTTGTTTAATTTGTTCAAACAGCCTGACGCGATCGCAGATTTTGATTCTATTCAGATCACTATCGCATCACCTGAAAAAGTTAGTTCATGGTCCTTTGGCGAAGTTAGAAAGCCTGAAACGATCAATTACCGTACCTTTAAGCCGGAACGTGATGGTTTGTTTTGCGCCAAATTATTTGGCCCAATTAACGACTATGAGTGTTTGTGCGGTAAGTACAAGCGTCTTAAGCATCGTGGCGTAATTTGTGAAAAGTGTGGTGTAGAAGTTACTTTGTCAAAGGTTCGGCGGGAACGCATGGGGCATATTGACCTCGCGTGCCCGGTTGCACATATTTGGTTTTTGAAGTCATTACCATCGCGTCTTGGATTAATGCTCGATATGACCGTTCGTGAAATCGAACGTGTATTGTATTTTGAAGCGTATGTGGTGACTGAGCCTGGTGTAACACCGCTGGAAAAATCTATGCTTCTGACCGAAGAGTCATACTTGGATGCGGTAGAAGAATACGGCGATGAATTCAAGGCCGGCATGGGTGCAGAAGCCATTCGTGATTTGTTATCGGATGTCGATTCGCAGAGAGAAGCGACTCGATTGCGCGAAGAAATGGCTGAGACCGGGTCAGAGACCAAAATCAAGAAAATCACCAAGCGTTTGAAGGTGCTTGAAGGCTTCATTAATTCTGGCAATGATCCATGTTGGATGATAATGGATGTGCTGCCGGTTTTACCACCCGATTTGCGCCCATTGGTACCGCTGGATGGTGGTCGATTTGCGACTTCTGATTTGAACGATCTTTACCGTCGGGTTATCAACCGAAATAATCGATTGCGTCGCTTGTTGGATTTGAATGCGCCAGACATTATCGTGCGTAATGAGAAGCGTATGCTGCAGGAAGCCGTTGACGCGTTGTTAGATAATGGTCGACGTGGCAAGGCGATTACCGGTGCCAACAAACGCCAGTTGAAATCTTTGGCGGACATGATCAAGGGCAAGCAAGGTCGTTTCCGCCAGAACTTGCTTGGCAAACGCGTAGATTACTCCGGGCGTTCCGTTATTGTGGTGGGTCCTACGCTCAAATTGCATCAGTGCGGGTTACCGAAGAAAATGGGGCTCGAGCTATTTAAGCCTTTTATATTCAACAAGTTAGAACTTCGCGGATTGGCGACGACTATCAAACAGGCGAAAAAGCTGGTTGAGTCTGAGAGCGCTGAGGTCTGGGATATTCTCGAAGAAGTCATCCGTGAGCATCCGGTGATGTTAAACCGGGCGCCTACGCTGCATAGATTGGGAATTCAGGCATTTGAGCCGGTATTAATCGAAGGCAAGGCAATTCAACTGCACCCGTTGGTCTGTACTGCGTACAACGCTGACTTTGACGGTGACCAAATGGCGGTACACGTGCCGTTATCACTGGAAGCCCAGTTGGAAGCGCGCACTTTGATGATGTCCACCAATAACGTGCTTTCGCCAGCAAATGGTGAGCCGATCATTGTGCCATCTCAGGATATTGTGTTGGGCTTGTATTACATGACCCGGGAAAGGATCAATGTCACTGGTGAAGGTAAATATTTTGCAGATGTTGATGATGTTGAACGCGCGATGCATGCCGGGGTATTAAATATTCATGCAAAAATCAAGGTGCGCATTACCGAGCATGTAAGAGAGAGCGAAGAAAGTGAGCTCGAGGAGCGTACCGTGGTTTATGACACTACCGCCGGGCGAGCCATGCTATCGCGTATTTTGCCTAAAGGTATGCCTTTTGATGCGATTAATCGTGTCATGAAAAAGAAGACAGTCTCCGACACGATCAACCTTTGCTATCGTAGTGTTGGATTGAAAGAGACCGTAATATTTGCAGACCAGTTGATGTATACCGGTTTTCGCAATGCGGCGATCGCAGGCGTTTCTATTGGCGTGGATGATATGGTCGTGCCTGAAGAAAAGGAACCTATTTTGGCTGCATCGGAAGCCGAGGTTAAAAATATTCAGGAGCAGTACATATCTGGCTTATTGACCGACGGCGAGCGTTACAACAAGGTGGTCGATATTTGGACGAGAACTTCTGAGAAGATCGCGAATGTGATGATGGATAAGCTCGGTACTGATCAAGTAGAGGATGCAGAAGGCAAAAAGGTTGAGCAAGAGTCGTTCAACTCTATCTACATGATGGCGGATTCTGGTGC
>JABJKL010000105.1 GCA_018660405.1 Pseudomonadota bacterium
TGGATTCCACCTCATCTGGCAAGGTATGCATCTTGTACTTGAATATTGCACGGGAATCCGCGGCGGCACTCAAATTGTAATGGCGTGACTCCTTGCCCAGTTCCTTGCGCAGGGCTCTCAATATATCATGCCGATCTGTCTGGAAGGGCTCGTCATCCGGCCAGACTTTCTGGATAATTTCGAGTCCCGGGTCCTGACCATGGGAATGAACCCCGATCAACCGCCCCCCCTTGCCCAGAGCTCGCGTTAGCGGCGCTATTACCTTGGAGACCTTGAATTCAGCAGACATGCGCGCCCGATACGGCTGCGAAGCAATGACGAGATCGAAATCGGCACGCGCCTTTCCTTGCTGGGGAAGGATGTTATCAAGCAGGAAACGATAATCGTCCCGGTAGATCACCAACACCACCGGGCGTTCATAGAGTGGATTGCCCGTTTTGGGGCTATGGGTCGCGCCCCAGTTTTCAGCCAGAAAATCGCCAAGACCATGCAGCTGTTCATTGAACTCGTGTGCTGTAGTTCCCGTAAGCGCTACATCCTTCCAGACCGTTGACATGGCAGCCTCCGGTTTTTTCGGGGTCAGCCATGGCGCTTCGGAGTAAAACATATTGGTAACAACCAACGCAGTAGCCGGATGCTCAAAAAATCGGTCGGCCATCTTTGCCAGTGAAAGACGAACGTCCTCCATGCTGATTTCCTTACCGGAAATATAAAACGGCAATGTTGGATATTTTCGATGCATTTCACGCATCACCTCAACCAGTACAGAGCCATCCCCCATTCCCCCGTCGAACACCCTGAGTGCTGGAGGCTTGGGATGCAGGTGCGCAAGTTCTTTACCTACGCGACGCGCGACGATTTCCTTTTCGCTACAGGTGTTGACGAACAACAAATATTTCTGACGGTTATCGAAAAAGCGAAAGTTTTTTTCCTTGGAACCGTCAACGTTTTCCGACTCGTCTTCTGGTGTTTTGTCAGTGGATGTACTCGTTGCTGAAACCAGATGAAGCGAAGAAGGGTCCGGACCGCCCTTAACCTGCCAACCATTCTTTTCCATGAATCGCATTACCTTTTCCCAGGTTTCTGGTGTTACTCGTGCGCCATCCTTCAACCTTGATACAAACTTGCCGTCATTGACAGAGCGTCTACCGAAAGTCGACTCTGCCATGTTCTCTTTACTGCAGAATGCCGAAATTTCGTCCAGCAGATTTATCGGTTCCTGAATTTTAGGCATATCATTGGTCTCCTACAGTCTGTTTTCAACTTGGGAGGGAGTAAAACATCTTTATAGTGGGACGCATACCATTTTGTTAATTAATCATTATTGTGGGTAGTTGCCCACTATGTCGATAATATAATTCTTTTATATAACAATTACTTACTGTGCACCGTCCCACTTTTCTGGTGGTGGGAGCCACTACTTCACGCAAAGCAATGGAATGTCAGGACGTTTTCGCCCTTATAATCCTAATTTTTTCAGATAATCTTTCCCCCAACCCAACGGTACCGTACCGTTACCGGTTCGGCCGAAATAACCATTTTTGATATGGTCAAGATTGGAAGTCTGCGCAAAGCCCGGCGTCTGATACAAACGTTTCAGATAAGCCCATAGATTCGGATAGCCAAACTCGATCATCGTTTTATTACACTTAAATCGAATGAAATACACCGGGTCAAAACGAAACAAGGTGGCATAAACCCGAATGTCGGCCGTCGTTAATTGATCACCACATAGAAAGCGCGCATTGGATAACAGTGCTTCCAGTCGATCTAATGCCGTAAAAACATCGCCATAAGCTTCCTCGTATGCTTGCTGCGATTTGGCGAAGCCCGCCCGGTAAACGCCGTTGTTAAGTTGGCGATAGGTCCATTCATTGACCGCATCAATTTTTTTGTGCAAGTCTATGGGATACAAATCCAGTTCGGGATTCGTCGCCCAGGCATTAAACACGTTGTTGAACATGTGGATGATATCGGCGCTTTCATTACTCACCACACAGTTTAATTTTTTATCAAACAGAACCGGCACTGTTGCGCTGCCCTGATAATCCGGGTCGGTGGTCGCATAGATTTGATTAATGCCGCTAAAGCCATTGACCGTGTCTACGGTACAACCCTCGATTTCTGGCCTGAATATCCATTCGTTATCATCACTTCGACGATAACCGAGCACATCCATACTGACCACGTCTTGCAAACCTTTTAGCTCGCGCACCAAAGCCGATCGATGGGCCCAGGGGCAATTGCGGCTAATGTATAAATGATAGCGACCCGGTTCGGCCACAAACTCAGCCTGCGAATTATCATCAACAATCCAGCAACGAAAACCAGAAGATTTACGAATAAATTCGCCAGCGACAGGAGATTTCACTACAGACATAATTATTACTCAGTACGCGGTATTAGAGAGATACCTATAAAGCCTTCAAAGAGCTAAAGGTGATTTTAAAAGCAAATCCCGCTCTACACCAGTCAAGTATTGATAGTAACTCTTGACACAGAATACCGACAAAACCATAATCCCGCCGCCATAATTATGGTCGGCTATCGTCGGCTTTAACTAACGCCAAATCCGGCGCACATCGCCGACTTCGTCAAAGGAAAATCATGAGCAGTAAACGTCCGATTCTTTTTAAAAACGGTCTCGTCATCACTATGGACGACCGCCACACCCTCTTGCCCTACTCGGATGTGCTGGTTGTCGACGGCGCGATTAAGGGCGTCGGCCCAAACTTGTCTGCACCCGCTGACGCTGAGATCATTGATGCCACCAATGGCATTGTCATGCCGGGAATGATCGACACCCACCGGCATATGTGGCAGACGGCAATGCGCGCTTACGGTGCCGACTGGACAATCTCACAGTATTTCGTTTGGTACTACCTGAATCACGGCAAGTTATTTCGCCCACAAGATGTTTACGCGGGGAATCTTCTGGCGGCACTTGAGGGTATAGAATCAGGCGTCACAACCACGGTTGATTGGTCGCATGGACTTCAAACCATCGAGCATGCTGATGCGGCGGTTGATGCTCTCGAAGCAGTCCCAGGTCGCTTCGTGATGGCATACGGGAATATCCACGCCGGCCCATGGGAGTGGTCGGCGAAATCTGAATTCCGCGATTTCATTAAGCGTCGCATTGACGGCAAAGACGACATGCTTGGATTCCAAATGGCTTTCGACGTTTCGGGCGACCCTGAATTTCCAGAAAAGGCGGCGTTCGAAGTGGCGCGCGATCTGGGGGTTGCGGTGACGACTCACGCCGGCGTCTGGGGTGCGACGAGTGATGATGGCATAGACTTGATGCATGAGCATGGGTTCATGAACGAAAACACCGTCTACGTTCACGCCACTACGCTGTCCGATGACTCGTATCATCGCATTGCGGCAACCGGTGGCAA
>JABJKL010000164.1 GCA_018660405.1 Pseudomonadota bacterium
AAAAATGCTAACTGATCAACGTCAGATACATTATCCAGTTGTACACCTGCTCCTGTCAGGCTGGATAGGGAGCCCGGAACAAAATTCGCAGGGTCCACGGTATCAAAGTCAGCACCGAAATCGACGCGGTTTGAATTCGCAGGTCCGAAATTGCTTGGTCGTGAAAACGAGATATCGTTGATTTCAAACCCAAACGAGGATTTTAAGGCCATGTTGCCCAGTGAATTGGTCAATAAGAAATTGGCGCGCAGGCCGTCATGTTCCATGTCGTGACCAAGTTCCAATGGATCAAATCGATCAACCAATCCAGTTTGTGCATCCAAACTGTAAAACTCCGAATTTCTCCAATATCGTTCGGTCTCCAAATGGTAGGCCTCCGCCTGCAGCGACAAGGCATCAGAAATTGTCCAATCCATTTTTAAGCGTACTGCCATATCTTCATAGCGCACTTCCGCATCACCAACATTAAAGTTGGTTTCCAGAAACTGTTTGGCAAAATCACCATCCACCACCGGTATACCAAAATATTTCATTGGAGATTGATCTCCGTAGTCATAGCGGGCGGTTAGCGAAAGATCTTCGCTTACATCCCACTTTAGCGCTACAGAAAGCATTTCAGTTTTACTATCACTATTGTCGATCCAATTATCCGACCGGCCATTACTGTAGTCCAATCGATAAGCGACTGTGTCAGTTAAGCCACCTGTGAGATCGATACCGATGAACCTCGTATCATCTTCGCCCAGACTAACGCGAACCTGACCGCCTTGCTCTTGTTCGGGAACTTTAGGAACGACGTTAATAGCACCACCAATCCCACCTTCACCATAAAGTACGGATGAGGGTCCTTTGAGTACTTCAATGCGCTCTACACCCCAGGTGTCAAATGGAAAGGTAATCGTGCCTGCGGCTGTGTAGTAGTTAGTACCATCAAATAACTTTGTGACCGATCCCTGGCCACGGAACCCTCGTGCTGCAATGCTCTGTCCGCCATTACCCGGGTTTGATTCATTGGTAAATCCGGCGCTTCGGGTTACCGCTTCCAGCACGCTGGTATCGATTCGATCGCGGATGCTGTCTCCGTTAATGATATCTACCGTTGCGGGCGTTTCCATTACAGAAAGATCTAATCGGCTACCCGTACCGCTTATTGAGTCGAGCTGTTGGCCGAAAACGGATATTTCTTCCATCGCTCCGGAGTTACCGCTCTGTGCAAGAGCGTTCATCACGGATGTTGTGCAGACAAGAAAAACAGGTAGCGCGAATAAAGAGGGTCTGATTTTATACATAACAGTTGTTGTAAGTTTGATAAATTGAACCGGCAGTATGGTGCCACTACAGGTTCAGAAACAATCGCAAACCCCCATACAGTAACCGTTTCGAAACGTTAGTGAATTTGTTAACGTTTTAAAATGCTACTTGCTATGAGCGGCGGCCGCCTTCATACAGTTGACCGCCAACAACTCCGCCAATCGCAGTAGCGTCTACGTCTTGCAACTCGATGATCGCCACACCGAAACACGCCAGCGCGTCCCGTTTCGGTTCTACCGCCATTACGGGCAGTCCGGTCATTTGTTCTACGGTAAGGTCTATAGAGAAGATGACCGGAGTTGCTCAATGACATAATTAGGTGGAGGCAAACAGAGCCCCTCCACCCGCGGTTCCGAATCTACGGGTTGACGATTGGTGGCACGATCCGAATCTCAAGCGCCAACGCATCTTCCGCGCTGTCCCCGTATGCATCCACGACCACACTGAGGCCAACCTCCAGCTCCGTCACGTCCACCTTTTGTGTATCTCGCGTGATCGCCGTTTGCCTGTCGAGACGAATTGACGTCGTATTTCCGTCTTTGCTCTCGACTTCAATTCTTGAGTCCTGATACTTCATCACAGTACCAATCACCCGATAGTCCTCGTGGGCAAACGTGTTGCTAGCGCCGACTACCAGCGCTGCCATGACAAACAATCTCATCATAATTTTTTGAATCATCATCTTTCTCTCCTTTTAATCACGGCGCGCCGTAATCGCATCTAGCGCGCGGACTTCCCGCGGAACACGTGTCCCGTCGAAATGAAATTCGTGTGCAGCAGTGTAAAAACCAGATGTTGTCACGCGAACGGTAACCGTGTTTCCACCCGGGTTCTCCCAGTACCAGCCATGGATGCCCGAGAACGGTGCCGTGAAGCTCCCATCAGCCTTGCGCCTCGGTTGTTGATCGAATGACTGGGCAGCACTGGCCGGAGCCCCATCGCGATCCCCATGGAAGTCGTGCGCAACATCCCCGCTAGCGACCCACGAAAATAGCATCGTGGCATTTTGAGCAAGGTGATACTTGTACTCCACGTATTCGTACGGGCCCAAGACAAACTCGCGAGAATCGACCTGATACTCGCCAGGGTAATACGCTACCAGCCCTTCCTGCACCGGAGCGAGTACGGCGCTATTGGGTGGCGGTACCGGTACGAGCGCTTCGGTGGACGGTGCCAATACCGTAATGCCCAGTGCCCTGCCAGCGCCGAGTGGGTCGATCCCATACTCCGCTGGCAATACTAAGGTCACTAGAATCAGCACCGTCACGAATATAGAGAAACCAACCGCCCTGCCGAGTTCGACTAGCGTTGGAGCGATCGGCGATCGAATATCGTTCTCTTGATCCATGTTTTCTACCGCTCCACCCTCGGAGCAAGGCGGGTCACAGCTGTCGGCCGAATACCATTAGGTCCATTCGTCCAGTCGGATACTGTGCCATCCTCAAAGTGCTGCTTCAGAATCCAAACAATTTCAGACCCTTCACGCGGGTTTCGTGCTACAAGCCCCACTTCAAGGAATTCGCCGGGCTTGACGTTGACCTCCCATGTGACTGCGACGATGCGATCGTCCTCTCGCGTCACTTCGTACGTCCAGCCAACTGGCACTTGAAGGCTCTCGACGATTACGCCTTCTGGTACTCCCATATCGACAGAAGTAGTTGTTACTTCACCTTCGGTTGGAATTCGAACGGTGTATCTCTGAGTAGCGCGTTGCGTCGATTCTCGCGGGTTAATGGTAACGTGCGCCTGAGAAAACACCGGAATTAATAACGCAAATGCCATAATTGCAACTTTTATATTTTTCGATCTCATACCTGTTCTCCTGAGGCTTCTTGCCTCGTTTAATTGTCAAAACGTCTATTTAAAACAGCCCATAATCAACGATGTTGGTAGTGTAATAGCTATGCCCCTGGAAAATTTATGAAACAAAGTAACCAGTCATCTGGTAGCCAAATAACGTGAAGCCGGCCGTCATGATCGCTACATTGGCAGCATATGCGCCACGCAAGAATGTGCCGCTACGTCGCCATAGACCAAACCCGATCAAGATCAACGCCAGCGCGGCGAATTGGCCCAATTCCACGCCGACGTTAAACGCAAGCATATTCGGCACCAGTTCTTCGGCGGACAGGGTGAGATCCTGCAGTTTTGTGGATAAGCCAAAACCATGGGCGAATCCGAACAACAACACCGCAGCTCTGGTATCTATTTCGATTCCCAATCGACGAAAACCACCGATGTTCTCGAACCCCTTGTAGACGACCGACAGTCCTATGATCGCATCCACGATGTAGGCATCGGCTCGAATGCCCGCGAGAACGCCCAACAGTAGCGTTGTGCTATGACCAACGGCGAACAATGTTACATACAGTGCAACGTCTCTGATTCGGTACAAAAAGAAAATCACACCGGCGAGAAACAACAGATGGTCGTATCCCGTGACCATGTGCTTGGCGCCTAAATACATGAATGGAATTATGTGAGTCCCACTGATCCGTTCGATAAATTGCGCATCCCCCTCGGCGACACCATGGCCGAGCGCCGCAGACGCATAGCATAAGGCCGATAAAGACAGTACGCCGGCAAAGCCGATGGACGATTTCATCGCATTTCTTTTTATTGCTGATCCTGTCATGTGACTCTCCAAGTTATGACTATGCACCCATACCAACACCAACACGTCGAAGCACGACCGCTATCAATAAATAGTAGATGATAATCACTCCGATTGATGAGTATAGGAAGCGTAATTACCCTATTCTCTATAATCAATAAGTTATATGGATCCATTTCTAAGTAGCCATTAATCAATTTTCTAGTAGTTGATTTATAAAAATAATTTTAGGGTGAAATCAGACCGCATAAAGATCACCCATGAGAAATTTATCAATCAGCTGCTAAAGCTCCTCCACCGCCACTGTTAGGTGTATCGATGCTGTTAAGAATATCCGGCGGCGCTTTATCTCTTGCAGCAGCTTCTTGAGCGGCTATTCTCGCCCTCTTTGCTTCTCGTCTTTTACGAGCAGCCGCTATTGTCGTTGTTATTCGTTGTTGATGAATTACGGCCCTTTCGAAGGCCTCGTGTTCATCCTCATGTTCACTGGAGGAATGCGCATTAGCTGCTAGTGAAAAAGTATATATCAGGGCCGTGGTTAATATTGTTATAACTCCTAGCTTTTTCATCAGTAATTCTCCTTCAATGAATTGTTTCGTGCATGAACAATTCGATATAAAGCTGGCAGCACCACTAAAGTCAAAATGGTCGATGACAAAATGCCACCAATTACCACTGTGGCGAGTGGTCTTTGCACCTCCGAACCAATACCCGTATTCAGCGCCATCGGGACAAAGCCGAGTGATGCAACTAGCGCGGTCATTATGACTGGACGAAGTCGCGTCAAGGCCCCTTCAATGATTGCATCATCGAGAGAACTCCCTGCCAGGCGTAGATCGCGAATAAAAGTGACCATTACGAGACCATTGAGCACCGCGATGCCGGAAAGTGCAATAAAACCTACCGCAGCCGATATGGAGAACGGAATGCCGCGCATAAGTAATGCCGTAATACCCCCGGTTAACGCTAACGGTACCCCGCTTAATATCACCATGGAGTCTTTTATAGTCCCCAACGCGAAAAAAAGTAGCACGACAATCACGAGCAGCGTGATTGGAACCACCACCGAGAGGCGTTTGGTGGCTGATTGCAATTGTTCAAATGTACCGGCGTATTCAACCCAGTAACCCGGAGGGATATCGACTTGTTGCTCGATGGCACGCTGGACGTCATTTACGAAGGAACCGAGGTCTCGACCACGAACATTGGAGGTAACAACAACCCGCCGTTTACCATTCTCGCGGGGTACTTGATTATAGCCAATCACCAATTGAAGATCTGCGACCTCGCGTAATGGAACATAGCCACCATCGCTTAGGGGCACAGGAATATTTCCCAGTTGCTCGGGGTCTGAACGTAATTGCTCGGGTAGTCGGACTACGATATCAGCGCGGCGGTCACCTTCATAAAACTGTCCTGTAACAACTCCTCCAATTGCCATCGCGACTACGTCTTGTAAATCGACGATTGTTATACCATGCCGTGCGAGTGCTTCCCGCTTCGGCTCGACCGTCATCACAGGTAACCCGGTGGTCTGCTCTACTGCTAGGTCTGCTACGCCCGGGACACCACTAATAGCCTGTCCGACCTCATCACCAAGACGAATGAGCTCATCGAAATCATCGCCAAATACTTTTACTGCGAGCTCAGACCGCACGCCAGCAATCAGTTCATTAAAACGCATCTGGATAGGTTGCAGAAATTCGTAGCGGTTGCCGGGGATAGGCGTCACAAGTGATTCCAAATCAGCAACTACCTGGGTCTTTAGCTTATTCGGGTCAGGCCACTCCTCGCGTGGTTTGAGGATAATAAAATTATCCGCGACACTCGGTGGCATTGGGTCGGTTGCAACTTCTGCACTACCGATTTTGGTAAATACTCGCTCCACTTCAGGCATGCCCATTATCTTGGCCTCTAGCTGCTTTTGCAGCTCGATGGCTTGTGTCAGCGAAGTACCTGGGATGCGCAGTGCGTGCATGGCGATATCGCCCTCATCGAGGTTAGGTATGAATTCGGTACCCAACCGAGTTGCATATAACCCCGTGATGATCAGCAATATGATGGCACCGAATACAGTGAGCCATTGAAACCGCAACGCCGCTGTGAGCACAGGCTGATAGGCTTTACGCGCGCCATCAAGAATTCGATTAGGTTTCTCGTGGACCGGCTTTTTGAATAAAATCGCTACGCCTGCGGGCACGAAGGTCACGGACAATATCATCGCGCTGACCAGAGCGATGATCACAGTTGTTGCCATTGGATGAAACATCTTCCCTTCCACGCCCGTTAGCGCAAAAATGGGAATGTAAACTGCGGTGATAATACAAACACCAAAAAGTGCCGGTCGTATCACTTCACGTGTGGCATCGAGTACCACGGTTAGTCGTTCTTTCAATTCCTGCTTTCTGTTTTGGCCAGCTTGGCTGAGTCGTCGCAAGCAATTTTCGACAATAATCACAGCGCCATCCACTATTAGTCCGAAATCAAGTGCCCCGAGGCTCATCAAGTTTGCGCTAACCCCATTTTGCACCATTCCAGTGATGGTCATTAACATTGCAAGCGGAATTACCGCAGCTGTTAACAAGGCGGCCCGTATGTTGCCCAGCAAAAGAAATAGAACAACGATAACCAGCAGTGCGCCTTCAATAAGATTTTTCTGCACGGTAACCAATGTTTTCTCTACCAGCTCGGTGCGGTTGTAAACCGCGGTTGCTGTAATACCGGGTGGCAAGCTTGGTGCAATCTCCAATAGTTTTTCTGCAACCGTATTTGCCACCACGAGACTATTTTCGCCTATCAACATGAACACTGTGCTCATAACCACTTCGCGTCCATTTTGCGTTGCTGCGCCCGCACGTAATTCTTGACCCAGCCCGACACTTGCTACGTCTGAGATTCGTACGGGAACGCCATTTTCCGAACGAACGACAAGTTGTTCCAAATCCTCGAGTCCGCTTGCCTGTCCGGGTACACGCATCAGCCACTGTGCACCGTTAACCTCGATAAACCCGGCACCACGGTTGCTATTGTTTCCGCGTAATGTGTCGAGAACGTCTTTAAAAGAAAGGCCAAAGGACAATAGTTTTGCCGGATCTACCGCTATCAGAATTTCTTTCTTGAATCCCCCAACCGGGTTAACCTCAACGACTCCAGGAACGCGCAACAGTTGCGGTCGGACAATCCAGTCATGAGCTGAACGTAAATCGGTTGGGGTGATGACGGACCCGTCCGGATTGAGTACGCCTGGTTCCGCATCTACTGTGAACATGAAAATTTCACCCAACCCCGTGGTTATCGGCCCGAGTCCCGGTTCGATATTCGGAGGTAAGTTTGCTTTCGCGGCAGTTAGTCGTTCGGTAACCAGCTGACGAGCAAAATATATATCTGTGCCCTCCTCAAAAACCATGGTGACCTGTGATTGGCCATAGCGTGATATCGAACGGGTGTTTTCGAGACGAGGTAAGCCAGCCATCGCATTTTCCAGCGGGAAACTTATCCGCTGCTCAACTTCAAGCGGTGTGTAACCGGGCGATGGAGTATTGATTACCACTTGAACGTTAGTGATGTCTGGTACCGCATCAATGGGTAATTTGGAGAAATTCCAAATGCCCAAGCCTGCAAACAGGCATACAAGAACTATCACCATCGCACTGCGGGAGATCGATAATTTCAGAATTTTTTCAAGCATGGTATATCTCTCACTCAATGATCGTGTGATGCGCCGGACTTTTCTATATCCGCTTTGATTACGTAGCTGTTTTCCGTCACATAGACCGTGCCAGGGTCCAGGCCACCAAGTACTTCGACCCATTCACCGGCCTGCCGCCCCAGTTCCAGCATTCTCACCTCGTACTCCTCACCCACCTGGGCGTAAACCACTGTGAAATCCCGGAAACTTTGTAATCCACTTCTCTTGACCGCCAGCGGTACAGCGTTTTCCGCAATCTTGATTGTGGCAGTGACGTAAGTACCGGGCATAAATAACCCAGCATCATTGTTGAGCGTGGTTCTGGCCATTACCGCCTGGTTAGCCTCGGTAAGCACATTAATATACGAAATAGTACTTTCGGTTGAGGCTCCTCCGGCAGCCGGAGCGACACTAACGTTGGCACCGATATTTACCTGCGATCGATTGCTGGGAAAAACCGCGAGATCGGCCCACACTGACGAAACATCGACTATGGTGAACAAACGCCGACCACCAGTTTGTTCATCGGCATGTGCTGCTTGCTCGGTGATAATTCCAGCAATTGGGGCGGTTATTGAGTATGCGCGAAGGCTGTCATTACTCTCTATGGTCGCTAGAATATCGCCTTTTTGCACCGACTCTCCCAGCGACACATTGACGGTTTGGATTTCTCCCTCAAATCGCGCACTGACTTCTCGAACAAGCTGTTCATTTGGCAAAATGTGTCCGTAAACGCTAACGGTTTCTTCGATTACGGCGGGTCCAGCTATCATCGTTTCGAGGCCGAAGGCCTCTGCAGTCTGTTGGTCGATTCTTGTGCGGCCTTCCAGATTGTCATATTCCCAGCTGTAGTTCTTATTGGCGTAAGACGCCTCAATCGATACTATGAATGAATGCGGCTCGTACACGATAGCGTTTCCGCGCAAGAAATCACCCTGTGGGCTGAAGGCAATTTCATCAACCAGATCCCCCAATCGCGTTAACATTACGCGGAGATCAAGGCTACTTGGGTCCAACGGTTGACCCGCGCTGGTCGCCCATACGCGGAACTCGGGCGGCACACCCGTCTCGTATATTGCGAGCTCGAGAGTAAAATCACCATCGGATAGCAATCGGCCATTGTGAGGGCCTCTTTCTGCTGCCTCTTCTTCCGCAGCGGGATTTTGTTGATTATTGCCCTGGCATGCAGAGAGCATGCCCGCGAGCATAAGTGTCCATATTAAATGTTTCATAGTTAACCTCACTGATTGGGGGTCGGTAGCGTAAAACGCTCACCGGTTAGGCGTTCAATTTCAATAATAATTTGATGGGCATCCACGCTTGCTTCCAGCAAGTCGTTATTTGCTTCCAATAATTCCGCTTGCACAACACTCCACTCCAAATAACTGTATCGTCCAAGCTCGTAGGCTCTTTGGGTATCTGTCAGCGCACGTTCGAGACGTGGGACTACATCGTTGCTCAGTCGCTCGGCAAGATGCAAGCTATGCAAAAACTCTTGATAAAGCACATACAGCGACGTTTTGACGCGAACACGTGCTGCGGTTGTTTCCGCTTCGGTGCGCGCAAGATTGGCACGTGCTTCCGAAATTTGTCCCTGATTTCGATTTCGTACTGCCAATGGAACCGAGATTCCACCGACAAGGACTATGTCATCCGTGAATCCAATTCGGCGAAGCCCCGTATAAACCCGCCAGCTCGGTTTGGCTCTTTCCTGCACTAGCTCCAGTTCAGTTTCATCCAGTCTTTGCTGCGACATAAACCGGGCCAACTCAGGGTTTTTCTCCACGCTAGCCAGCAACGTTTCGAATGCTTCAGCAACAGGTAGCGTACTTAAATCGCCTCTGACTGAGTTGAAATCTGGCTGAGTTTGTCCCCATTGTGCGGCGAGTCGATGATAGGCGGATAAGAGCTCATGTTCGTAGTCTTCCTCCACCAATTCAGCGCGCGCTAGCTCGGCTTCGGCCCGGGCGAGATCAGCTTCCAGAGCGCGACTGGCAGCGACCCTGACTCTGACGGCCTCTACGGTCTCCTGTGCCTGACTTACGGCCTCCCCCCCGTTTATTAATCGACCCTGATACGCCAAACATATGACGAACAAGCGTGCCGTTTGGGCAGCGACATCAAGCCGCATAATCTCGACATCAACCGTGTTAAGCGATACATTGGCATTTGCGGCATCGATACGACGTTGCCGTCTGCTGCGTTCCAGTACCCAACCAAGTGTTACTGTTGTTTGCGCACGCTCGACACCGCTAAAATCATCGGTTCCAAGTACATCCTCAACTTCCACAGCAAGTTCCGGGTTGGGCGCAAGACCCGCCTGCTGCAACACGCCTTCGGCAGCTTCAATCTGATAACCAAAAACCGATAAATCCGGATTCTTGGCCATCGTTCTCTCAAGTGCTTCCGATAAATCGATTGCAGCTTGATTCTCCAAGGATTCGCCCTGCGCATAGACGGCGAAATTAAAAAATAGTAAAGACACGCACACACATAAGTTGCGCACAATTGGACGGGACATAAAATATTCTCACAAAAGCAATATAGCCACCTTGCGATAGCAATACACGAGCTAGAAGTTCACACCAAAAACTGGTGCGGGGGGGGGGGTGAGTCTAGTGACTCAATGTGTGTGAGAAATGTGGGGGTGCTCTAAGCTGAGGCCACCGATGCTCTTGGTGACGGTCAGGGTGAAGTTTGGGATTACTTTTTGAATATCTGTAGATCGAGATTACCGCAATGAACAGGCTAAACCCGAACAAGATAAGGAAATCCGATAATTTCGATGTGCCAAGGCCAAGGCCAAGATCAAAGAGAGACACGTCCTTGTCGCCTGTATGACCATGATAGTCGAGATGTTTTTGTCCTTCGAGAACTCCATTATCAACATGCCCCACAGCGTCACTAGCTTGATGGCTATGGCCGTGAAAATGGGTGTTTTGAGGCGTACCAACATATCCACGCTCATTGACATGGGTATGCAGCCCGCTCATTTGCATGCCAAGCAAGCAAAAACACGCGGCCAGTATGATATAGGATGGTACGTTACGCATCTAAATAGTGTAGTGCATTGTTGCGCGGACTGTCTACATTTTATATTTATAGCCTTGAAGGGGGACGTTAATCTATTTTGAAAATTCACAAGTTACGCGTGTTTTGCCCGAACATCAAACTCCAGACTACGCTCTTCCATAGTTTTGGCATCGTAGAGTATTGATATTACAGCATCGTTCAGTTCAGCTTGGCTAGTATGCTACAAAGCCACAGCAGTAATAACCAACAGAAAATATCGATACATGAAATCGCGAGGCTACTTCTTTTTAATCTTTATCAAATTAATCTTTATCAAACCGGCGCAATTTTGTGAGCGTATAGCTCATCAATGTTATTGACTGAGCGCATGTACAACTTTTTCGAGATTGCTGCGTAAAATCTGTTGATAGCCGTTAGGTGCAAGCCGACGATCAACGCTGATACCAGGATCCGCGGTGTCCAGCACGACAATGCTGGCACCAGCAGCAGTCACGGCATTTTGAATCGCTTCACTGGGCTCCCATTTGTGCAGCACAACACTTATTTTGCGTGACTGCAGATGCGCTGTTAAGTTGTCCAGATCTTGCTGCGTCCAATCGATGTCTTGCTTGATAAAATAACCGTCGACAAATAGGCCCATATCGTTAGTGAGATAGACAAACTCGTTGGCCAGGGCAAAAACACTGACGTCGGTGACTTCAAAAAGGCGGTTTTGGAATTCCCGGTAGAGCGATAACAATTCTTCTTTGAGGGCATCTCGGTTGGACAGAATGGTCTCGGCAGAATCAGGGAATACCTGCGCTAAATCGCTGCCGATAATATCGCTCATACGGATAGCATTGGTCAGGCTAAGCCAGAAATAGGGAGATTCACGTGTAACCGGGTCATGGCTTTCTTCGATGGTTCCCCAGTCAACGTCTGTTACCGGTTGTTCAATAAGGGCAACGCCGGGAGAGCTTAGCGACCAGGGCTGGGCTGCATCGATATAGACAAGATGGATATTGGCTTCCCGTGCAAAGCGGTATAGTGGATCCGAAGACAGTACATTGGTGAAAGCAACGACTGCATCGGCAGATTTGAACAGCGGCTCGAATCTGGTTTTGCGTCGCTCAATATAGTCCCTCAGGCTGTTAAAGCGCCTGCCATCTTCCGGCACATTGGCAGTCTCAATTGGCGTATCGTCCAGCAAAGCTCGTGCAATTGAGAAACTTGTCTGGGTGCCGGTAAGGACTTTGAGGCCATCATCGGCATCAATGGCCGAGACGGTTGATGCCGTGAAAAGTAAAAATGGTAGTAATAGGAAGCGGTCGAGCACCAAAATATTTATGTTGTGTTTGCTCATAACTGATGACAAGTTGGTGACTAGATAGATGCTTCGCGGAAGCGTGGCATTGCCATCCGTATCAGCATGGTTATTAGGAAAATAATCGCAGCCGTTAGAATAATCGCGCCACCGCTGGGGATGGGCAAGTCGTAAGCCATCGGCGCATAGACACCAAAAATACAGCTGAAGGTGGAAAAAATTACACTCCAGAGCACGAATCCTCGGATAGAGGTGTTTAGGTTACGGGCGGCCGCTGCCGGTATCAGTAATAGCGCCTCGACCAATACCGCGCCGACGATTTTTACGCAAGCGACGGTCAGGATGGTGATCAAAAGAACGAATACATACTCCAACAAATGTACGTTGACGCCTCGAACGTGCGCCAGATTAGGGTTAAGACTTGCTAACAGCATTTTGTTGTACAGCGGCAGGGCAACTGCGGCCGTGATAACAGCGGTAACGAGTAACACGTTCATATCCAGGTTGTTGACCGTGAGAATCGAGCCAAACATCACAGTGTCAAGAATATGAGTGTTTATTTTGGCGGAAACAAACAGCAGTGCTGTCGCTCCTATAGCCAGAGAAATAGACAAAAATACGCCGATCAAAGTGTCTGAGGACATTTTGGTGCGGTTGCGGGTGAAGTTCAGCAACAGTCCAAACAAAATACAAAAACTGAACATCGAAACATAAGGCGCGGTGTAAGACTCGCCAAGAATAACGCCGATCGCGACGCCCGTCAGAGCGGCGTTGCCGACAGCCTGCGAAAAGAACGCCATGCGTTTGATAACGACCATTGTTCCTATCGCACCGAGCAGCGGGCCAACGATCAACGCACACAGGAATCCGTTGATAACGAATTCGTAGGAGAACATGTAGTTTATGCTTCCGGAGTAAGCGGCTTCAGTGAATAATTCGCGAAGTACCTCGTAGAAAGCGTTCATGATTGGAGCGCCTCAGCGGCTGTGTTAGAGGTGCCGGCATGCAAATCGCTAAAAAGCAGCGTAGGAAATAGTTTTTGGGCGGTACCGCTCTGCAATACTTCACCTGGAGCGCCGTCGAGCATTATTGTTTTGTTGACATAAGTAAGCTGGTCGGCGACTTCATTGACCTGAGTGATGTCGTGGTTGATCCATACTACAGTGCCGCCATCGGTGGCAAACTGGCGTACCACGTTGAGCAGCATTAACCCTCCTGCGACATCAAGACCGGTCATTGGTTCATCCAGCACCAGAAGAGAGGGTGCTGGCATAAACGCCTGGACAAACACCGCCCGTTGGCGCTCTCCGCCGGAAAGACTGCCCAGTTTGTCATTGCGTTTGTCGGAAAGCCCAAACTTTTCAAGCAACTCAGTGATTTGTTGACGTCTTTGCCTGGACTGGCCCAGGAACACCGGGCGGCGCTGCGTGGCCATAGTCAGAAAATCGATGACGCTAACCGGCAGTGTTTTATCGAACTCCAAATGTTGGGGAACGTAGCCGACAGTACGATTTTCGCCCCAGTTGATTTCGATTTCTCCGGTATGCGGCATCTGCCCCAACATCGCGCGAATTAAAGATGTTTTACCGCCGCCGTTGGCTCCGATAATGCAGTGGATAGTTGCCGGACTGATCGAGAAACTGACATCTTCCAGAACTTGGGTATTGCCCAGATTCAGACCGACATTTTTGAAGTTGATTGAGGGGCCTTGCATAAACGATTTCCGTGTTTTTATTGTCGTTGGGTAAATTTATTGTGTCGTTGCGTAAAGATTGGCAACGTCACGAATTGCGGTCGCTAAAGTGGTCAGGTTTTCCAGCATTTCGTCGACGAATTTTTCGTCTGTGTAAGGGCCGCTGCTGATATGTGAAATCGAGTACATCTGTACACCTGTGGCTTCGCGAATGGTGTTAGAAAGGGCACTGGCGAAATATTTTTCGGCGAACAATACGTTTACGTTTGACGCATTGATTCGATCAATGGTGTCGGCCATTTGCCGTGCGGTCGGCTCGACGCCATGGCGCGGCTCGATAACAGCGGATACGTTCAGACCAAGCTCTTGCATAATATAATCGTAACCGCTGTGCATGGTGGCACAACGAAAATTGGACAGGTTAACGCCCGTGATCATGCTATCGAATTCGGAGCGCAATTTACGGAGCTCCAACGCATAAGTGCGCGAATTATTTCGATAAAAATCGGCGTTTTCCGGGTCTAAATCAGCGAGCTGACGGGCGATTCCGTAGATTTGCTGTATCGCTGCCACGGTGGAGATAAACGTATGTGGATTGACTACCTTGGCACCACTGGGGTCACCGGCTATGGGAATCAGCGAAACTCCGTCGTTGGCGTAGATAAGTGGTAGTTCATCTTTGGCACCGGCGGCCTCGAGAATTTCAAATGCCCAGGAGTCGTGGCCGATTCCATTGACGACAAGTACATCCATATCAAGAATGCGCTTCATGTCGTTAGCTCGAGGCACGTAGCCATGTGGGTTGCTTTCGGCACTGATTAGCGGGATCACCTCTGCCCGATCACCGACGATATTGCTGACAAAACTATAGTAAGGGTGCAGCGTAATGCCGATTTTTAAAGTTTCTGCATGGGCGGTCTGCGTAAGCAAACCAGAGAGCAGTGTCATGGCTAATGCTGAAAATCTTATAACTCTAGTTATTCGAACTCTTGTTATTCCGCGCATTCACTCACTCTCCAAAAATGCGTTTAACTTCTTTATCGCCACTGTATGGGACTACCAACTGCCACCCTTGACGAACCAATGTATCTTTAAAGCCCGATTCAGGCATATCAATACTACGTTGTGGGTGCCACCATATATCCAGTGAATTATTATTGCTGAATCCGGCGTGCACATGCCCGATGGTTAACAAGAAAGAACCCTGATTTTCCAACATGCCGTTAGTACCGAGATACATGGAGTAGCCCTGCATTTCTCCTTCGGCAACTGGCTCGTAAAGTAGCCAACCAACCGAGCCGTTCTGCTCCCAGCTGATGTCGTGGTAAAAAGGCGGTAAGAGGTAATCCTGGAAATCTTGCAGATTGGGCCAATGAAATTTTTCTCCCGGCTCATTGAACATATTAACATCATCATAGATATAGG
Source organism: Pseudomonadota bacterium (assembly GCA_018660405.1). GTDB lineage: Bacteria > Pseudomonadota > Gammaproteobacteria > Arenicellales > Arenicellaceae > UBA10349. Next base: position 15,068 of record JABJKL010000164.1, read on the forward strand.
GGATCTCGTCTTTGACCGTAAAGAGTGAGTTGTAAATTGCCTGATCCGCGCCTTCAAACGAGCTAAAAGAGCTGACCTGCCAGGCATAGATCTCTTCTTCTGACGTTTGTCGGCCAAGTGTTGATACGTACCACATTTGAGCTGATATAAGCAGCGCCGTGATCAGCAGCAGAGCGAAAGTCTCATATCGACTGCCAGTGGGGCGAACTAACTGCAATGCTTCAGTACTCATAACGTTTTTCAAATAGAGTGTCGACTAGAGTGCTGATTAAGGCGCGTAAGCGCGAACCCAAAGCACGGCGTCTACCGACAGGTCTTTGCCATTGTAGGTTTCGCCATCGTCCAGATCTAGTGCACAGATTCCCCACCAGCCTGCTTTGGGCAAGCCGATGGTGACTTCGCCACGATCATTGGCGCGAATGCTCATGGTGCCGAATGACCCCTGCGGGGCTTCGATCTTGCCATTCGGGTCAAACATGGCCTGATCAATCAGCGGTTCATGGTTCAGGTATTCGATTTCAATTTCGGCGTTTGGGACCGGTTTGCCGTTTGCTATGACCACACCGCGGAATACGCCTCCGACCCAATTTGCGTAGGGTTTATCCAGCGGGACGATCTCGACAGGCAAACCCAGTGGCTTATCCCAGGAACCCGGCACGCCGCCAATGTTAATCATGGTTCGGGTGTACTGCTGGATATACTTATCTTCGGGTTCTTCGTAGTAGGGCTCGGGAACCAATACAAAACTGTAATCCCCGATTGAGCGCGTTATGGCTCTGGGCAGCTTGGCGACGAACGAGGCTGCTTGCTGGTTATCGGAGTTGGTCCAGGTCACCGGTTGCAGGTATTCGCGCAAATCCGTGGTTTTAGTCGGAATGCTCTCTCCTCGATCTTGTATTACATAGAATTCTAGCGGTGTTCCCATGCTCATGGGGTAACCATTGTGGAAGGGATGCGAAAACACCAATGCGATCTCAGTCGACTGGGCTTGATTGAGCGCCGATTCAGGCGTGTAGAGTAATTGGAAATGCGCCTGTCCAATATTGCTTAGAATAATGAGCGAAATCGCAATGGTAATAGTCAGTGTCTTGTTCATGATTGGGGTCCTGTAAACTGGAGAGCAAATTAACGGATTATTCTTCGATATCTCGACTGTCAATTTCGATGACGTGTCCATCGCCCGCCTGATATACAACCCGGAAATTACTTTTCGGAGTATCAAAGGTGTAGTCGCTGTATTCGCTCATCTTTCCCTGAATAAGCACTTTACCCGACGCATCGACAATACTCATAGCAATACCCGCAGCACTGCCGCCATCACTAAAACCGCCTTCGCAGGTAATGGTGTCATCACCGTTATTATAGCAATCGCAGATTGGAGTGTGCCCCCAGGCAGGAAGTGAAAAACAAGCGACTAAAGCTGTTGTTAATATAATTTTATTCATTCTATGCGCTATATCCCTGAGGTGAATCTGTATTCTTGAGGTAATTCTAATCGATGAGCGGTTGTCTAAAGATCTCCATAACGATACTAGAGGACAGAGCTTTTGGAACCAAGTAATGGTAGGTTTTTGAACTGTTAAGCTTATGTTAATACTATTGGTTATGCTACTTTGATTGTCGGGTTGATCGTCGGGCTCGATTTGTTTAGATACTGAGATGCTAGTGCCTGTTCACGCTAAAGCTGTTTATTTATAAAGCTTTAGCTACGTTAATGTATTTGTTAACATCGGGTTATGTTAGCTCCTAACTCAGACCACGTTTTAGAACAGGCGGTTGATCGCATAAAGCGCTCAGGAGCGCTTGGGCGTTCACCTGCCTATCAGAAATTACTTGATTATTTAGCGGAATGCACAAGCAGTGGTGCCGTTTGTAGCGAAATGACGCTTGCGATAGACGTATTCCATAAAGGAGAAGATTTCGATGTCACCACTGATTCCAGTGTGCGCGTCTATATATACAAACTACGTCAGAAACTTGAAGCCTATTACGATGGGCCAGGAAGTCATGATGACATTCGCTTGAGTATTCCGAAAGGTACCTATCGGCTTGTCGTTGAACAAGTAGTTGAGCGCGCTCAAACTAACCAGCGGACGACGGGCTCTAATAGCTACTTCCAACCCTATATGGCTACTCTTTTACCGGTAAGTCTGGGGGTTATTTGTATCGTGCTACTGGCCGTTATTTTTCTTGGTAACGAACGACTTCAGGATGAGGTTTTTAGCCAGGAGCAGCAGCTGTTTTGGGGTAGCCTGCTGTCGGATGACAAGCCAGTAATGATTGTGGTTGGCGACTATTATATTTTTGGCGAAACGACCGATGATTACGATATCAGGTTAGTCAGAGAATTCGATATCAATTCTGAATCTGATCTGCGTCAAGCGTTGATTCTTTCAGAAGATGCGGAGTTCCCAGATAATCGATTTGATGTGGGGTTAACCTATCTTCCGCGGGGTAGTGCTTATGCTATATCCCGGGTGCAGGAGATACTGCAACGGACAGATAAAAACCCTCGAATCACCATGATGTCGGAGTTTAGCGCAGAAGATTTGCGTTCGAATCACGTTATTTACATTGGATATATTAGCGGTCTTGGAGTATTGGAAAACTACACATTTTCGGCATCACAGTTCGGTGTGGGGTACTCCTACGACGAGTTGATCGATATCGAAACGGGGGAGAGCTACGTCAGTGATTTTATTGAGGCCGAGGACAATCGAAACTTCGTGGACTACGGGCTCATTGCAAGCTTCTCTGTGGCTGAGAGTAGTCAGATCGTGATTCTTTCCGGAACTCGTGATGCGGGTTTGATGGAGATGTCCGAGTTGGCAATTGCTCCCAATATTCTCGCTAGAATGGAACTTGAAGCTGGTGAAAATCGAGCCCTTATGGCCGTATTTGAAGTCTATGGTTTTAATCTAACAAACATCAGTGGACACTTGATCGGCAGCGAATATTTGGATGCGAGCAGGGCGTGGGGAGAGTGATATATAATTAATGCACTACACTAGAGTAAGAAGTTTGATGGTAGGAGCACTACCTTTCATCTTATTGGCTTGACCTCAGGTAAAAGAATCCACAAACTTCACTTTTCTACTGCGAATTACAGTTCACGTACGAGTCATGATTACTGTTGGTATTATTGGTGGCACCGGGTATACCGGTGTTGAGTTGCTGCGCTTGCTGTGTGGGCGTCCAGATGTTGCGCTTGATGTCATTACCTCACGTGGGCAGACAGGTGCCTCGGTGGCTGATTTCTTCCCGAGTCTTCGCGGCCATTGTGATCTAGACTTTCAATCTCCTGAAAAGGGCATTTTTAGCCGCTGCGATGTTGTCTTCTCAGCTGCCCCGAACGGGATCGCAATGACGTACGCACCCGATTTGTTAACTGCGGGAATAAAATTAATTGATCTTTCGGCAGACTTCAGGATTAGAGACGCCGCGCTTTGGGAAAAATGGTACCAAATGGAGCACGGCTGCCCTGAGCTTTTAACTGAAGCGGTTTACGGCTTGCCAGAAATGAACCGAGAATCTATACGCAGCGCTAATCTGGTGGCGAACCCTGGTTGCTATCCAACGGCCACAACCTTGGGCTTGTTGCCGTTACTTAATGCGGGTGTGATTGCACACGATCCTATTATTGTGGATGCCAAGTCCGGTGTGACGGGGGCGGGGCGTGCGGCGGCGGTGGACTATCTTTATTCTGAGGTTGCCGATAGTTTCAAAGCATATGCTGTGGCCGGCCATCGTCACCAACCCGAGATTCGTCAATCCCTGTGTAAGATTTCTGGCACCGAAGATATAGGCCTTACTTTCGTGCCGCATCTCGTCCCTATGCTGCGAGGAATACATTCTACGATATATGTTCAGTTGACAGATCGCGGTGCAGATCTTCAGGCAATTTTTGAGTCACAATATGCTGGCGAGCCCTTTGTTGATGTAATGCCAGCGGGCAGCCATCCCGACACCCGTTCGGTTCGCTCATCAAATATGTGTCGTATCGCTGCACACAAGTTGGAAGAGGGTAATACCGCCATCATTCTTGTGGTCGAAGATAATCTGGTTAAGGGCGCTGCTGGTCAGGCAGTGCAAAATATGAATTTAATGTGTGGTTTAACAGAAACACTGGGTTTGTCCGGTGTTCCGGTGTTTCCGTAGTGTCTGCTTTGGTTTCTATAATGGTTTCTATTATAGTTTCTATAAACCTTGATATTTAGATCAATATGGCTAGAGAAATACATTCTTTAAAAATACAGCCAGCCGTAAACCCCATGAGGCTGATTAAAATGGTGGGTTTGGGCTTGGTGATATTCGTTAGTCTGGTAATTGGCAGTTATTATTTAGGAAAGTACCAGTCGGGTAGCAATGAAATTCTATATCGTGATCAGGTTGTTGAATTAGAGCGTGAGTTGGAGGCTTTCGAACAACACAAGGAGACGCTTGTGCTTGCACAAAGCCAGCTACAAATCACTAAAGAAGCTTATGGCGGCCTTAAAGACTCATTAATGCAATGCGATGCGAATATTGACACCGTGCGATACGAGCTTGCGTTCTATCGGAGTATAATTTCACCTGATAATGGTGAATCTGGGCTGAAGATTCATGACCTTCAATTAGAGCGCGTCGCAGATGGCTCTTTTTCTATGACCGTGGTGCTATTGCAATCCATTGAGCATGACGATTTGGTCGGCGGAGAAGTACACCTGGAAGTGATCTCAGAAGATGGTGATCAAGTGATTGGGCGTTGGCCGAAAAGCGGTGGAAAGCGTTTTGACCTGAGATATTTTGAGAAAATAACGGGCCAAATCGATTTGCTCGCAGGTGTGGATGCAGAGCGGATTCATGTTGTGGTTGATCCCGACGGAAAACCCGACAATATAGATCGCTGGTACTCCTGGCACCACCTAAATCAACAAAATTCTCTATTAAATCAACAAAATGCGCTATAATATGCAACCAAATAATTAATTCTCGCCAATCAGGTCACTACAAGGTTTTAGTGCTGGCCTAATTAAAACGCAGGAGTACTCGAATATTATGCTTGGAGATAGAAATAATAAACATTTGAAAGCGGACGTAGAAGTAAGCGCAAAACCCGTCGAAACTGTTGATACCTTACTCGGGGAAAACAGCTCTTTTAGTGGTGATATTGAGTTTTCTGGTGGCTTGCGTATAGATGGGATCGTTCGTGGCCATGTAACCGCCCTTGATAACGCTAATGGTTTGCTCGTTATCAGTGAAACGGGTGAGGTTGAAGGTGATATTACTGTGCCGCATATCATTATTAACGGTACGGTGCACGGCAATGTAATCTCTTCGGAACACGTTGAGCTTCAAAAGTGCGCACGAATTACCGGTGATATTCAATATCAGGGTGTGGAAATGCAATTGGGTGCAAACTTGAATGGCAATCTGGTTTCAAATCGAAAATCCCCCGTTAGAGCGGTGCCATCTACCTCAGGGTCATCTGCTGCGGAACCACCCACCAGGGGAAATTCAAAAATTTTGAAAGGCAAAACTGAAAGCTGATCACGGGTTTTCTTTGAATACTTTATGAAAATCCCCAGGTGTTTGGAATTTGACAGCTTGCCCCCATCTGTTTAATGCAACTACATTAGGTAGTTCTGGTAGTATAGGTATTTGGAGATTGTAATGAACGAAGTCGAAGTTAGCACGCCAGCGGAGCCACTTGAGTTCACCGTTGGCGCTGCTCTGAAAGTGAAGGAACTAATCGAAGAAGAAGAAAACCCGGAGTTAAAATTACGGGTGTTTATTCAGGGCGGAGGGTGTTCTGGCTTTCAGTACGGTTTCACTTTTGACGAAGAGCAGCAACTCGATGATATGTCGGTAGATCAAGAAGGCGTAAGGCTGGTTATTGATCCAATGAGTTTTCAATACTTGGTTGGTGCCAAAATAGACTATCGAGATGATCTCGAAGGTGCCAGGTTTATTATTAATAATCCAAATGTATCCACCACCTGCGGATGTGGGTCGTCATTTTCTGCGTAGAGATTGGTCGACTGACTATTTGGCCGCAGCGCCTTAGCCCCAACGCGCTCCCAGAACACACGTATTGCTAGCCCCAGTCACAGCGGGCACGTTTGCGGGTTTGTGGTTTAGGTGACACCAGGCTAACCACCCGAAGCCAGCAGCTTCAACCCAGTTGGGGTCCAACCCTAGCGAGTTTGTGCTTGTGATTTTGGCCTCAACCTGCTGAGCGAGCGCGCGCATCAATGTTGGGTTGTTTGCACCACCACCGCAAATGTAAGTTTCATCAACATTGCTTTGCACTACACATCGAGCTATTGATTTCGCAGTTAGTTCAAGCAAAGTTGCTTGAACATCCTCTGCCTGAAGATGTTCAATTCCGTTATTATCAGGACAGTTCGTTTTTAGCCACTCGAGATTAAAGTAATCCTGACCTGTACTTTTCGGTGGTTGTTTCGCGAACCACGGGTCCGCCAATAGTTGGTTCAACAACGGAATGTCTACCTTGCCAGTACTAGCCCATACGCCATCCTTGTCAAATTGCGTGCCTTTGTGTTTGGCGTGCCATGCATCCATCAAGGTGTTGCCAGGCCCGGTATCAAAACCCGTTATATTAAGGTTGTTCAAAATCGTAATATTGGCGATGCCGCCGATATTAACAATCGCGCGCGAGGTGCCGGATTTTTCAAACATTGCTTGGTGAAATGCAGGCATTAAAGGAGCGCCCTGTCCTCCCAGTGCAATGTCAGCACGCCGCAGATCCGCGATAACCGGAATTTGGGTGCGCTGATTAATAATGTTGGGGTCACCAATCTGCAAGGTACTGCCTATGGCGGAGTGGATTTGGCTCGGGTAATGTCGAATGGTTTGCCCATGCGAGCCAATGGCTTTTATTGACGAAGGTTCAACTCCCGCCTCATCGATCAGCGTCAGTGCGGCGTTTGCAAAGGCAGATCCTAATTCAACATCCAACCACATGAGAGTTTCCAATTCTCGCCCAGCGCCTTCGAGCATGAGGCTCTTGATCGCTGTTTGGCACTTGCTGGAATATTCTCCAGTAAGCGTTTTGACCAGCTCGATACCGGAGTCGCTTATTTCAATGAGGGCGGCGTCAATGCCATCGACACTAGTACCTGACATCAGACCAATGTAAAGGCCTGCATAGTTGCTAGGCATAGCTGCTAGGCATTAGTCTTTGGGCATTAGCGTTGGGAGGGTAAATCGGAAGGCTTTGAAAAGGCCCGGATTACTGATTACTGTTGGCGGCTAATGTCAGCACGGCTGCATCTGGTTGATCCAATTTTGCAGACACCGTGTTTACATGAGCATCAAATGCCAGTCGGTCGCTCTCAGGCACTGGAGAGGCTTTAGGAAATTTATACTTGAGTGGATCGCGATGAACACCGTCTACCTGAAACTCATAATGCAAATGAGGCCCTGTAGCCAGGCCGGTACTGCCGATATAGCCAATGGTGTCACCTTGCTTAATTGATTTGCCACTGCGGAGTCCCTTTTTGTATCCGGACATATGACCATATAGCGTGCTGAAGCGGCCTGCATGGCTGATAATAACCGCTTTTCCATAACCGCCTTTGGTGCCTACGTGTTGGACTGTGCCATCGGCTGTAGCTCTAATGGGTGTGCCTTTGGAGGCTGCGTAATCAACACCTTTGTGTGAACGCCATGTTTTAAGAATTGGGTGGAATCGGCTTTTGCTAAAACGGGATGAGATGCGGCTGAACTCTACCGGTGTTCGTAAAAAAGTGCCGCGCATGCTTTCACCGTCGGGTGTGTAGTAATCTGAATTTCCTTCAGAATCAGTGAAATGGATTGCCTGATAAATTTCACCGCGATTAACAAACTGAGCTGTGACTATATCCCCGTTATCTAGTTTTTCACCATCCAGATTAAATTCTTCATAGATCAATCGGAAGCTATCGCCTTCACGTAGATCCAGCGCAAAGTCTATATCCCAGCCAAACACATTAACCATCTGCATAATGACTGGAATGGGTACACCATTTTGTTCGGCTGCTTCGTAAAGTGACGTGTTGATTGAGCCAGCAACAAAAACATCACGAGACTCATATAGCTTGGTTTGTTCTAAAAATTGATACTTCGGTGTTGGGTGGAGTGTGAGCTGTGTTGGCTCATTATTTTCGGTCGTGCCCGCAATCTTGACCACCAAGTCAGTCAACGCATCGATTGGATATACGAGTTGATCGAGTAGACCACTGTCATCGAGGTGAAAACGAAGTTGTTTTCCTACACGAATATTTTCGAGGCGTTTGCCATCTTCTGTGCGCGTTAACTCTAGCGGTAGGGCAGCATCAAAGCTATGCTTTGCAAAAATAATGCCCAAGGTCTCGTTTCTCTTAATGGTGTGATTAACCCAACGGCCTGATTCCACAGGGATTGCTACTTGCACTTGAGCAGTCTGGTTTGGAGCTGGCTCTGCCATTGGGTATAGAGTTGGATTGACCGAAGCGGTTGAAGAGGTGGTAAGCCAGGTAATGAATCCAAGCAAGCACCCCACCGCGAGCCAGTGGCGTTTACGTAACCGTGCTAGCCCCGAACGTTGGGAGTGCGCCAGTTGTGGCGCTAGCCTCAAGTCTTTATAGTCGCGGTTGAACGAGGATTGATAGGGTTGCTTCACAAGTGCTATATAGCCAGTTACTTCTTCTTAGAGCCGTAATCTACAGCTCGTTGCTGTTTTGGTCAAAACCTTTTTGTTTTTAGGGTGTTTAAGGTGGTTTGAAGAATTGATGCTAGATTGCTATCTTAATTGCCTGTATTTAGGCCAAGTCAATGTTTATCTATTAATTAAAGTGAGTGAAAGTGGAAGAACAAATAGCAGAAATTGAACGGGGTGTTGAGGAAATAGTACCGGAGTCTGAGCTCGTGGAGCGTTTAGAGAACAAACCCCAACTAAGGATCAAAGCTGGATTTGATCCCACCGCGCCAGATTTACACCTGGGTCACACCGTTCTAATAAATAAGATGCGGCAGTTTCAGGAGTTGGGGCATAAGGTTGTTTTTCTTATCGGAGATTTTACTGCGATGATTGGAGACCCGAGTGGCAAATCCGCAACTCGACCGCCGCTGACACGGGAACAAATTGAGGTGAATGCTGCCACTTATAAGGAACAGGTGTTTAAGATTCTTGACCCCGAGCGGACTGAGGTTCGGTATAACTCTGAGTGGTTCGACAAAATGGGTGCCGACGGAATGGTACGTCTGGCGGCTCAACACACGGTGGCACGAATGCTTGAACGTGATGACTTTAGCAAGCGATTTAAGGGTGAGCGGCCGATCTCAATTCATGAATTTCTTTATCCCCTGGTGCAGGGCTACGATTCAGTAGCGCTCAAAAGTGATATAGAGCTGGGTGGTACTGATCAAAAGTTTAATCTGTTGGTGGGCCGCGAGTTACAGAAGCGCGAAGGGCAGTTGCCACAAATAATTTTGACCATGCCTTTATTAGAGGGGCTCGATGGTGTGCAAAAGATGTCCAAAAGTTTGGACAACACTATTGGTGTCACCGATTCGGCGAATGAGATGTTTGGCAAAGTTATGTCGATTTCTGACAAGTTAATGTGGCGTTATATAGAGCTGCTGAGTTTTCGCGCGCTTAATGATGTTGCAAAGATGCATCAGCAAGTTGATGATGGGGCTAATCCCAGAGATATAAAATTCGATTTCGCCCTGGAAATTGTCGAGCGCTTTCATGATCGTGCTTCGGCAGAAAGTGCTATGCAGGATTTTATGCAGCGCTTCCAGAAGGGCGGCATACCCGATGACATGCCGGACGTAGAGATAGGAGCAGAAAAGGGGTCAATCCCATTAGCAAACTTGCTCAAAGATGCTGGCCTGTGCCAGAGCACTTCGGATGCAATGCGCATGGTCAAACAAGGGGCGGTGCGCATTGATGGCGAACGGGTTGAAGATCCTAAGTTAATGATTAATACAGGGGTAGGCGTTTACCAGGTCGGTAAGAGGAAATTTGCTCGAATTACCGTCGTTTAAGCAGGGTTAATAAAACCGGTGCAGGATACGCTCGAATATTGGCAAAATATTGTTGGATGATATTCGTATAACCTTTTGTATTATCACTGCTTTTTTCTGGCATTTGAGGGTGTGAAAGTTTTTCACAGTTTTATTACCTACAGGTGTTGACGAGATCACTTCTGAGCGTATAATGCGCCCTCCCTGACAGGCTCATAGACGTAGGTTTTAAGCCAGTTAGGTTCGTTCTTTAAAAATTTAGACCAAACAATTTGTGCGGGTGCTTTCGTCGACGATAGGTTTCCAAAAACCTTGCTCTTGAGGAAGCATCGCAAATCGCAATGATTCCAAA
>JABJKL010000103.1 GCA_018660405.1 Pseudomonadota bacterium
ACAATTTGCTCCTTCGACAACAGCTTTATCATCAAGGAAATGGCATCGTGGTTGACCGTCGTTGCGCCCACTGGATCATGGGTGCACATAGGTGCTCCCACCAACGCTGCTAGTGGAATTATGACATCAGCTTTTTTCATCAGCGGTGCTATGACACTTTCAACGCGGATGTCGCCCTTTACAAACGAAAAATTGGGATTGATGCAAACATGATTGAGGCTGGTTTGCTTGAACATCAAGTTGTCCAACACAGTAACTTTGTGGCCCGCGTTGAGCAGATCCGGAACCATGGTGGACCCGAGGTAACCGGCACCGCCAGTGACGAGGATGTTATAGCTCATTCTATTTCCTTTTTTTGATGGTCGAAAAAATCATTCACCGAACATGGCTACTTCCACACACTCGCAAAGCGTGTGGGCCAATACAATATGCAGCTCCTGAATGGTACTAGTAGCTACGCCGGGTGCAACAATGCATTGGTCAGCCATTTCCTTGGCTCTGCCGCCATCACGCCCGCAAAAAATGATGCTTGGCACTCCCATAGCGCGGCATTGCTCTAGCGCTTTGAGAATGTTGGGTGATTGGCCTGAGGTGGTAATGCCGAGGAATACGTCCTTATCTGTCGCCTTTCCGGCTAGCTGTCTCGAGAACACTTGGTCAAAGCCATAGTCGTTTCCGATGGCGGTAAGAATGGAGCTATCTACCGTGAGTGCCTCAGCTGCTAATGGAGCACGATCTCGCGCCAATTTGCTTACGAATTCAGCGGCCAAATGCTGCGCGTCAGCTGCTGAGCCACCATTACCAGCAATAAAGATATGACCACCATGCTTGTATCGGTCGACAACAATTTCCACAGCATTGGCAAACAGCGACAGACACTCCGTGTCAGCAAGAAACTGATGTTTGGCCTGAATGGATGCTTCTAGATTTCTTTTGAGTAATTCAATCGGATCTAACATAGGTCTCCTCTTCTATACTACAAGCAGTTCTGGGGCACGATGATAGTCATCGGGTACGCCAATGTCGATAAAGGTTCCAGAAAACTCAACGCCGAACAGGCGATCGCCGGAAGCCATGGCAGCTGGGAAAATATCGTCTTCTAGGGAAACCTTATCGCCTGAAACAAACCTACCAACACGTAACGCACGCGGGTGAACCCAATACACGCCCCCATTAGCCAAGCGACCGGGATCGCCAACGCCAGATTTAAGCGAGGTGATTTGCCCTTGTGGCGAGACATCCATGCCCATGTACCGTCCTTCTTCATTTGTACGGAACAGAGAGAAGCACCAGTCTGCCTCGTTTTCCTGAGAAACCTTAACTAAAGACTTTAAGTCCGCTGCAAAATAAGTGTCACCGTTCAATAGCAAAAATGGAGCATCGTTGCCAATTTTTTCAGCGGCTAGCAAAAGACCGCCGCCGGTGCCCAGAGGCGTTTTTTCAATGACATAATTGAGTTCAGCGCCTCTATAGCTGTTACCAAAATGGTCGACAATGGCCTCGTACCGGTAGCCGACCGAGAGAATAAAATGGCTTACCTCTTGGGCAATCCAGTAATCAAGCTGATATTCAAGAAATGGGCGACTGCCGATAGGGGCCATCGGCTTCGGCAGGTCAGGCACAGTACCACGAAGCCGAGTACCAAAACCGCCAGCGAGAATGATTGCCGTGGTTACTGCCATCTCATACCGAGTTCAGAGTTATGCAAAGCGCATCCACCTCCTCATCCCTTAGGTCCGGGAAGTTGCCAATATAGAACCCATAGAAATGAACGTGTTCTGTTTCAGGAAACTGGAGATAATGGCCATCTGGAACAATATCCTTCAGATAGGGTTGTCGTAACTGATTGCCCCCGCCCGCGCTGCCCCGCCGGAACTCTACACCTGAATCGCGCAATGTCTGCATGAGGCGTTGGACCAGATCATCATCTGGATGCTGTAAAATGAGGTTGAAAGCGTAGTTACTCGAGCCCTCAACCTTAAAATTGGTTCGGTACTTGTTAGGATCAATCTTATTCAGGAAGCGTAGCAGGTTTTCAGTCCGGCGCTTCACCGTGAGATCCAGACGTTTGAGTTGACTGCGTCCCATGATACCGCCAATCTCGTTGTTACGCATATTATAGGCAGGGAAGGCAAAGATGAAGTCTGCATTTAATTCTGGGTTCTCAGACTCGTAGGCTTCGCGCAGTGTAAGGTCGCTGGCTTCTCGAACCATACCATGAGAACGCAGCATGCGAACCTGCTGATAAACTTCCGGATCATTAGTGCATACCATGCCACCTTCGATGGTGCTCATGTGGTGCGCATAGTAGAAAGAGAAATTCGATATCCAGCCAAGGCTGCCCAGTTTCTTGCTGTTGTGTGTTGCGCCATGGGATTCGCAAACATCTTCGATCAACGGAATATTTCGCTGCTTCAATTCATCTAGCAGGCCTTCCGTCAGTCCATTGAACCCTTGTACGTGGGTGAGGAATACAGCCCGCGTTTTGTCATTTATTTTAGCAAGAACCTGTACGGGATCCATGCCCAATGTACGTGGATCGATATCTGCAAAAACCGGCTTGAAACCATTCTGCAATACTGATGAGATATCAGAAACCCATGTTAAAGGTGGGACAATAACTTCACCCCCTTCCGGGTGACGAATCTTGAGAATTGCCATCGTCAACAGATTAGCTGATGAGCCTGAGTTGAGGAATATGCTGTACTTCACGCCCAGCCACTCTGACCACTCTGCTTCGAAGGCTCGTACATTGGCACCATGGGTAAGAATCGGATCATCCTGCTTCAAATACTCAATAACGGCATCCAGATCCTCGCGATGAATATTGTTTCGCATCAGCGGAAATTTCATGTTTTTCTCACTTATTTTTAAATACAAAATCAACCGATCCAGCAGTAATCCAAAATAATTTCAAGGAAAGTTATCGGCTATTTCTCACTATAAAAATCCCCGTACTCTACCAAAATTGTACTACGTCCATCATCACGCAACAGTGCTCTCTCGTATGCAGGGAAAATATCAGAAGGTTCTTCTAACCGAATTACTTCAATTGTTGTGCACATAGCCCGTAACGCCTCTGTGTAGTCACCCACATGTTGGTATTGCGGATGCAGTGGCCGCTGAGCGCCGATTCCTGTTCGAATAATTGTCTTTACCTTATAGCCATCATTTGACATAACCTGGACTTTGTCCAAGTGGTTAACCAATTGGCTAATTGCGGAGAGCAGGAAGTTCCATCGGGGGAAAATACTCACAGGAACCAGCCCTGTCAAGGCCATACCCGTGGTCATCCCCATCTGCATTTCTTCGGCTACTGGGAGCTCAATCAGGCGATCATGAGGCACATCCTTAAGTGTATTGCTCATTGCGGTTCCAGCCACCGCCACTGCCTGCCCCATAAAGACCGTTCTCGGGTCTTGCGCCAAGTAGTTCATAGACCGCTTAAGTTCATCGAAATATTTCATTAGGGTTCCCCTTAAAACTGAACCCGCACGCCAGCACCTGCATGTGGATACTTAGTTTGATAACGGTAATAAGTGACATAATCATCGTCGCCAGGGCCTTCGAAGCTCAAATTTGGCTGATTCCAAACTTCTCGGGTATCTGTACACACTGATTTCTCATTGTCTTCGACAATAAAATGAATCGGAAGATGATGATTTCGACTGTACTTTATTGATTCATACGCAATCCCAGTTTCAGCAGTCATCTCACCCATAAAGCAGTAAACCTTGGAATCCTCGCCGCGCCGTTTAATAGACATTGCCGCACCGACTGCAATCGAAAGAACGCCACCGACAATTGCCGAGGAGTAAATTCGATATTCTGGAAAACATAAGGATATTGATCGTCCCGCCATAATCTCATCACGGATGCTCTCTTGAGGTACCCCCTTCAACAGGCATTGATAATGGGAACGCCATGAACAGAAAACCCAATCTTGAGAACGAATTTGTTTAAAGACATTTATGGTCTGCTCTTCATTCCCAGAGTAAAGGTGTACCGGGGCACGTATTTTTCCCGCGTTAAAAAGTGCCGCAATTTCATCCTCAAAGGCAATCAACTCTTCTTTTTTCATATGCTCACCATTATATGCTGCGCAGAATTCCGCAGGTTATCAAAATATCATCTTTAAGAGCTTCTATGTGGTTATGGTAACTTTGTTTCAGGAAAGCCGCCTTGCACCAAGACGATTTTCTACGATAAATATTTCTCTTTTTTCGTGGAAGGAGAAATTTTCGTTATTAGTCAAAAACGATACTTAGTATTCGTCATTAGTTCTTTATTGAAACGCTTGAACATTTCGTAAGTACCACTCGTAGGTACTGGATAGCCCTTCAGTAAAGATTACCTTGGGCTTCCAGCCAAAAGACTGCAACCGCGAACTGTCGAGCAACTTGCGCGGGGCGCCATCTGGCTTGGTAAGGTCCCATTCAAGCCGCCCGGTATAACCGACTACGGTAGCAATCATTTCTGCCAGCTCCTTAATTGATATGTCAGAGCCAACTCCAATATTTAACGGAAACTCAAGCGCTGAGACATCCTGCTGTAAAAGATGCAGGCAGGCATCGGCAATATCGTCCGCATGCACGAATTCACGTCGCGGTGAGCCGCTGCCCCAAAGGGCTACGGCATCGGCCTTATTCACCTTTGCCTCATGAAACCGGGACATTAACGCGGATAGTACATGACCAGATTTGGGATTGAAGTTATCATTTGGGCCGTAGGCACTGTTTGGGATGATAGGGATAAAGCGCTTGGCTCCGTATTGCTTGTTGTAGGCCAAACACATATAAGTACCCGCCAGCTTGGAGA
>JABJKL010000094.1 GCA_018660405.1 Pseudomonadota bacterium
GATGGGGCTGATGGTTCTTCTGATGGGGCTGATGGTTCAGACAAGAAAGCCTAAGTCGCGCATTGGCATTTTGCTGCTGAGACTTTTCTGATTTGTGTAGTATTGAGGGTGGTTCGATTGCTCTGATCACCGTAAATGCTCGCTTTATTAATTGTAAGGAATGGCTGCTTTTTTAAGGCAGCCATTTTTAACAAAACGCCATTTTAAATATATAACAGTGTCTAAACGCGATTATTATGCAGTATTGGGTGTCGACCGTGAGGTCAGTGATGCGGATCTCAAGAAGGCCTATCGTCGCCTTGCTATGAAACACCATCCGGATCGTAATAAAAGCGATGCCGATGCAGAAGTAAGGTTTAAAGAGGCCAAGGAAGCGTACGAGGTTCTTGCTGATTCGAAAAAGCGTGCCGCCTATGATCAGTTTGGTCATGCAGGTGTTGACCCGTCTGCGAGTGGCGGTTTCGGTGGAGAAGGCTTTGGCGATGTTTTCGGGGATATCTTTGGCGATATCTTTGGTGGGGGTGGCGGTGGCCAAAGCAGGCAAAGACGAGGTTCGGACTTACGATACCGAATGGAGCTTAGCCTGGAAGAGGCGGTGCATGGAATCGAAAAGAAAATCAAAGTGCCGCGGATGGAGAATTGTGAAATCTGCAAGGGGTCTGGTGCAGCGGTAGGTTCAAGCCCAAAATCCTGTGATACCTGTGGCGGTCGCGGGCAGGTAAGAATGACTCAGGGGTTTTTCTCGGTGCAACAAACGTGTCCATCTTGTCGAGGGCAGGGCTCGATCATTGATGATCCTTGTCGACCGTGTGATGGGCAAGGACAGGTACGCAAAACACGCACCTTGTCAGTAAAAATACCTGCTGGTGTTGATGAAGGTGACCAGGTCCGCCTAAGCGGTGAAGGTGAGAGCGGTGGCGTCGGTGTTCAATCGGGTGATTTGTTTGTTCAGGTTTTACTCAAACCGCACAAATTGTTTGAGCGAGATGGCGACAACTTGCATTGTGAGGTGCCAGTTGCGTTTCCAATCCTGGCCTTGGGTGGCGATTTGGAAGTGCCGACTCTGGATGGACGCGCCAAGCTTAAAATACCTGCGGGTACTCAATCAAGTAAAGTGTTTAGATTGCGCGGCAAAGGTGTGACCAATGTGCGCCATGGGCATACGGGCGACTTGTACTGCAAAATCTCTGCAGAGACTCCAGTTAATTTGACCAAGCATCAAAAGGAGTTATTGGAACAGCTTCAGAAATCGGTTCATTCGGGCGGTAGTAAACATAGCCCCAAGGAATCGTCTTGGGCTGATCGGATTAAGTCCTTTTTAGATGAGATTGTTGCCTGACCTCCCCGGACCTATCGAAGGCACGCAGTAATGAAGCTGCTCATGCAAAGGTCTCTTAGAAAAACAGTAGCTTAATTATAAAGGCGACCAACACAATATTGAGTACCCAGTTAATCGCTTTTTCACCTTTTTGTATTTGAAAATTGGCTGCAAACATACCGCCTAAGGCCATACCTGCCGCCAGAGTAATGCCATGCACCCACGCCAGCTCCAACTGACTGGCAAAAACAGCCAGTGCAACGCTGGTATAGATAAGAACGACGAGAGCTTTGAGGCTATTGGTTGTTACTAAATCCAGCCCCATAACCCGGTGCAAAATTGGCATCAGGATAAAGCCGATACCGATCTGAATAAAACCGCCCCAGAATCCAGCGACGGCCATAAGTAGGTGGCCGGCGATCAGTTGTTTTTTGGATGGAGTTGAATTTTGTTCTACTTGTGTAAGCCGTTCTTTTTTAGACGGTTTAAACGCCATCACAAGCATCACGATAATCATGATGATGGCGAGCAAGGTATTAAAATCCTGCTCTGGCAGATTAGCTGCGACCCAGGCACCTGCTACGGCACCTGGTACTGCTACGATGCCAAGACTGAGGCTGAGCTTAAAGTTGGCAAAGCCTTTCTTTGTAAATACCGAGACCGCCGCGATATTTTGTATGATGATTGCGATTCGGTTAGTGCCATTGGCAACCGGGCCCGGGATACCCAGAAAAATCATGGCGGGCACTGTGAGCAGCGAGCCGCCACCCGCCATGACATTCAAAAAGCCGCCGACGCATCCGACGAAAAGCAAAACAACCAATCCGGTATCCATTAGTCTATTCTAGTGTAGTGTCCTAAACCGTATGATGCCTTATCGTTTCGCTTAATCGTCATACAGTTTAGGACACTACACTACGGTTGTCAGGATGTATTGACGAGCAAATGACGGTTTTTAGTTTGTTGGGGAGCATGGCAGCGGTAACGATTGTGTGAAGACGCCCCGATTGCAACAAATTTTGTTTACCGGATCGCCCGACGGGAGCTTACCAGATTTCAATATCAGGGTTGCGCCTTGTCTTGAATCATCTGGTAAGCTCTGAATCCGTCAATTCAAATTTGTTGGAGCACTTGGCAGGCCGTGTTTTATACTTAACGAACCCTTGATTTATTCCAGATCTTGCAGCGTGTGCTCAAAATGCCCGGATTTTAGGTGGAAATCGTACGTAATAACCGGCTATTGTGAAGACTTATACTCATTTACAACGAAAGAGAACGGACCCTAAGGTTCCTTCGATATTTTAATTAGAGAGTTATGGCACTTTTTTTTCAGGAGTTTGGTGAGATCGATACCCCGATGCCCCCTGTGATCATCGTGCACGCCTTGTTTGGTTCTTCCGTCAATTGGCGAGGCGTGGCAAGAAAGTTGGCCAAGGCCCGAAAAGTTTATACCGTCGACATGCGCAATCATGGCAAGTCTCCGCATTTGGATGTTATGAGCTACGAGGCGATGGCCACAGATTTGGTGCGGTTTATGGATTCTGCAGGAGTCGAGCAAGCCGATATTATCGGGCACAGCATGGGCGGAAAAGCTGCCATGGTGACTGCACTGCTGTATCCGGAGCATGTGAAATCGTTAGCTGTTCTGGATATAGCGCCGGTTACTTATTCGCATCGCTATACCGACATGCTCGATTGTATGGCGGCAGTTGATATGGCAGTCTGTCATTCGCGTTCCGAGGTTGAGGCCAGACTAAAAAAAGGCATTCCGGATGATGCTACGCGCCAGTTCATCATGCAGAACGTTATCGCCAAAGGTGATCAGATGGCCTGGCGACTAAATCTTCCGGTTCTTACTAAATATATGGATGAAATTGTCGGTTTTCCAGTAACGCAAGTGGAGGGACATCACTATGACGACAGGGTCACCATGATTTATGGGGCTGATTCGGACTATGTTAAAGCTTCGGCTGGTCCAGTGGTGCGCGATTATTTCCCGAACTCGGAATTCATCTCAGTTGAGGGTGCCGGGCACTGGATTCAGGTTGATCAGCCTGAGTTATTAGTAGAGCTTCTACAAACAAGCTTGATGTAATATTTCTGTTATTTTAGCAAACAATCAGTGATTATATGCTCTATGCAGCGGTCTCTAGAAAATATGAATAAAAAGCAAAAGTACGGCTTGCTGATCGAAGCCCATTCTACCGATTTATATCGCTATGCGCATTGGAAATGCCGTGATCGAATAATGGCAGAAGAGGTCATACAAGAGACTTTGCTACGAGCCTGGAAAGCGATAGATAGTTTACGCGAGGCGAGTGCTTCCAAAGCATGGCTGTTTACTATTTTTCGTCGTGAGTATGCACGCCAGTTTGAACGAAAACAGCTCGATTACTCCGATATCGAAAATATGGACACCATTGCGAGCACCGAAGGAATAGATGCGTCGACGCCGGAATCAGCGGCCTTGAAAAGGGCGCTTGGCTCAATAGGCTCTCAATATAGGGAAGCTTTGGTACTACAGGTTTTGGGTGGTTTCAGTTGCGATGAAATAGCCAATATTTTAAACATTAGTGCGAGTGCGGTAATGACACGAGTATTTAGGGCCAGAAAACAGTTAAGAGCAATATTACAAGACAAGAGTGATAGCAAGGTGACCTATGGATAAGCTGGCTTTTAGACGAACCTGTCTTGAGGACCCACATACAACTGATCCTTGTTTTCGCGAGGCGTGGCGGCAAGACCCCGAGTTGGAGGCTTTTCGTAGAAGCGTGTTGAAAATAGACGACCAATTATGTGAGGCATTAAACGTCGAGGTGCCGCCGGGTTTTGCAGCGCGTTTGGAGTTGCGTCGGTTGCTGGATGAATCATCATCGAAATCTGCACAGACGATGCCCAGCTGGTTCAGACCCTCTATGGCAATAGCCGCAAGTTTAATGCTGGCTATGTCAATTGGCTTATGGGTTTTTAATAGCCCGGGTTTTCTTGGTAGTACTGATTCTGAGCAAGATTTGGCCAGTGTGCTCGAGCCTGGAACCGAAGATGCCCAGCTTGAAGCGAACGCTAATACCGATGAGTTTACTGCAGCCTTTGCGCATATTAACTTGCGATTAGCTAGTGCTGTCATAGAGCATAGCGGTCACGAACTAAACGGTGATTTAAGTGTTACTCCGGAAAAGTTAGATCAATTTTCAGGGATATTGGCGGAGTATCAGATACCTTTATCCGCATCCGAGATTGGGGCAAGGTTTGTCGAGCGCTGCCCTGTTTTGAATAAGCAAGTGGTACATGCTTTGTTAACTGGCGTTAGCAGCGATGTAACGCTTGTTTATCTACCACACCATCTGACCGAATTAAATACTGGAATTGTTGTAGGCGATGAATTTGTTTACGTTCAGCCGATTGGTTCGGGTGCCTTGGTGCTTTCGAGCCAGTCACAAGCTGATCTCGACCATAGTTTGTCCCAAATTACGGAATCATGGCATAATGAACCCAGACTATTAGCGCTTGCGTTTTAGTTATACTGTGAGTTTTCACAGTGCGTATAGCGCCTCGCGGGTGGTCGATTGGAGGTTCTTATGCGTAATTCTATTTATCTTTTCTTTATTTTTCTAATTCAAGTATCGGTTGCTTACGGCCAATCGGGTGGGTCGGTAATGGTTATCGGTGGTCAAGGTGCAGCAGTCGATTGTTATCGGAATGCGACGATGGCGGTGCAGCTGAAGTCGGCTGATGTGAGGGATACGGAGCGGTGCACGTATGCTTTGGATAACGTCGCATTGAGCCTCCGGGATAAGGCGGCAACGCATATTAATCGTGGTGTGATCTTATCGACTGCAGAACAGTACAACGAGGCACTGAACGATTATGATACGGCTTTGTCGATTATGCCAAACCTTGGTGTCGCGCATCTTAACAGGGGGAATATATTGTTCATAACCCGTGAGTTTGATGGTGCGATTGAGCAATATAGCCTGGCTTTGGAGAAAGAATCACAAGGAGGCCATATAGTGTATTTGAATCGAGGTATGGCTTATGAGAACTCAGGCCGACCTACCCAAGCCCATGCTGATTATACGACCACTTTGGAGTTGAGGCCCGAATGGTCGCTGGCGACGGAGAAAATGGATCGATTGTTGCGTCGTAATCCACAGTTAACTCAAGCAGACTCGGCAGACCCAGCAGACTAATATTTTACGTTTTATCAGGCGCAGATGATTTTATCGCTAGGGCATGTATGTCCGTTTGCATCATATCTCCAACGGCTTGATAAACGAGTTGATGGCAGCGGACTTGAGAAATTTCTGAAAATTCATCTGCAGATATGGTTAGTTTAAAGTGCCCACGGCCATCTTTGGCACCGGCATGCCCGGCATGCAAATGGCTTTGATCTTCGATAATTAGATCTTTAATCGCCAGAGCGGCGTGCAGGCGCTCGGTTATTTTTTTAATTCGGTCAGTCATTCGTTCGGGCTTCTATGCCTCGTCTGCATCTTCCGTAGACGGTTGATCTTCAGGTAAAATGTCGTATTTGCGCGACATCCAGACCATCAAGACAACCGCGAAAATCATGGTGATGGGTAAAAATCCAAACAATTTGAAGGCTGCCCAATGTTCAGTTTGTACGTCTTCGGGTAGGTGTGCACCGTAATAATAAGCCACATAAATATTTACAAATCCCATTACGAAAAAGAAAAGCGCCCACGCAGTATTCATTGTGCGCCAGCCCTTTGGTGGCAAACTAAGCCCGGCTTCCATTAGATATTGTATGCCAGGCTTAGCTGAAAACCATTGCGTACCAAACAAGATGATAGTGAAGGTCCAGTAAATCACGCTGGGTTTTAATTTAAAGTAGAACGGGTCTTGCAGGTAGAGAGTCAAGCCACCAAAAACCACAATCATCACAATGGTGACTATGTGTATAATTTCGACCTTGTTCTGCGTTTTTAACCAGGTGATTTGAATCAGGCCAGCAACCATTGCGACAGCGGTGGCTGTAAACACATCATACGTTTTCAGTACGATGAAAAATAATAAAGCGGGTAGTAGATCAAACAGAATTTTCATGTGTGTTTTTGGCCGAAAGGTTTGATGTAAAGTGCGACAATGGTTGAGCACATTTGGCAAAGTTTGCCGTAATATAGGCGCTACTCAAGCGGACAGCGAATGATATACGGTGTTAGAAATATGTCCAGTACCGCTGTTAGGTGCGCCTGAAAACGGCCCCCGGGATACAAATTTATAAATCAGGATGCAAAGTGACTATTGAAAATACACCTTTGATTCAAGATGCTCCGCAATACATTGTTGTTGAGGGTGCTATCGGTGTTGGCAAAACCAGCCTAACCCGAAGATTGGCGGATACTTTAGGGTACGAGATGGTGCTGGAACGACCAGAGGATAACCCCTTTTTAGAGCGCTTTTATCGGTCGCCCAAGCACAATGCCTTGCCCACCCAGTTATATTTTATTTTCCAGCGCATAAAGCAATTGCAAGCGCTTAAACAGGACGATATGTTTTCGCGCGGACGAGTGGCAGATTTTTTACTCGAAAAGGATTATTTGTTTGCACAAGTTACTTTGGACGATGATGAGTTTCGCTTATACCAACAAGTGTATTCGAATCTTTCGATTGATGTGCCTACTCCAGATTTAGTGATTTATTTACAGGCAAGCCCCGATGTCTTGATGTCACGCGTGCGCAAGCGGGGGGTTAAATACGAAGCCGATATCCACCCAGATTATTTGCGCAAATTGTCCGACGCCTATACTGCGTATTTCCATCGATATGCGGATACACCACTATTAATTGTGAACGCGTCCGAAATGAATTTTGTGGAACGCGACGAGCACTTTCAAGCTTTGGTTGAGCAAGTAACCGTTGCGCGTAATGGCCGACACTATTTTAATCCTTTGGTAGAAGCTTTATGACCTTAGCAAGGCCTGTTACCGTCAGTACGCTTGCAAGCATGAAGCTTGCAAGCGAGAAAATCACTATGCTGACTGCATACGACTATAGCTTTGGGCATCTCCTTGACCAATCGGGTGTCGACGTTATTTTGGTCGGCGACACGCTGGGAATGGTGATGCAGGGGCACACGACGACGGTGCCGGTTACGGTTAAGGATTGCGTTTACCATTGCCGCTGCGTATCACGCGGGGTTGAGCGCGCAATGTTGGCTGCTGATTTACCTTTTGGTGCCTACCAGGCCAGCATCGAGCAAGCGTGGACTAATTCCGTTCGATTGATGCAGGATGGTCGAGCGCACATGGTCAAACTTGAGGGTGGAGAGTTAATGGCTGAAACAATTGATCATATTACGTCGCGTGGAATTCCGGTGTGTGGACATATTGGGCTGACGCCTCAATCAGTGCATCAACTGGGAGGGTTTAAAGTGCAAGGGAGAGATCAGGCGGTAGCAAAGCGGTTAAAGCGTGATGCCAGGGCCCAACAAGAGGCCGGTGCGTCACTGATTGTCCTTGAAGCCGTCCCTGCTGTATTGGCTAAAGAAATTTCGCAGAGTCTCGATATTCCAACTATTGGGATCGGGGCGGGTGTTCACTGCGATGGGCAGGTGTTGGTACTACAAGATATGTTGGGCTTGTATCCACGAAAAAGCCCTAAATTCAGCCGTGATTTTATGCAGGGCAATGACAGCATTAGTCATGCAATAGAAGATTATGTGGCGTGTGTAAAGGATGCCAGTTTTCCGGCAGTTGAACATAGCTTCGAATAAGCGTTTGGGTAAGCATGAATGGGTCAGGTTAGCACTGTTAAACCTACCGCCGCCTTATCGGTCAGTTGAACAATGATGCCAGGCATAAGCTAACTTCTGCTTGCTATTCAGCGGTAGCCTGAAGTGTGCACTCGTAAGGCTTGATTTGTTCTCCGGGCATCCAGCGCCAGTATCCGCTCAAAGAGACGGGCTCGGTGAAATTAATTGGATCGGTCACTGTGGCCTCCCAGTCCAGACGGGTGCCATCGGCGCTTAAGGTGAAACGTTCCGAAATTTGTGCATCGGGGCTTTGTGGGGTGCCAACATCATCAAAGAAAGGGTATTCAACATCGCTAGTTGTAACTAGCAAGGTGTTTTCTTGCCATCGTCCTACAGAGTACCCCATGTGCGGTGCATCCAGTTCAGGCCGCTCTGCGTCAGGATTCATATGGATGGTGCGAACACCATCCCATTCTTCCAGATGCATAACGATTGTATCGCCATTGTCGGTAAACTCGATCGGATAAGGGTTATCCATCGCGACCGGCACACCAGGAGGAATACAACGTAACGCAGGATCATCAATCAGCGGATCCCACGCATCTCTGGCAGCTTGTCCAGCTAGCGTTAATGGCCAGACAAGCAACCCGGAGCCGGTATTAGGCCTGGATACCGGCCTCCAAACCCTAAAAATACCTCGCGCTGTTGTGCGGGCATTGGCAATGGCATCTTCAGCAATGGCTAGTTCTCCCGGCAAGCGAGCACTACCTCCCTGGCGCATACGAGCCGCTATGTTTGGGTTTAGAATAATCTCACTCTCATCGGGGGGATAGATGCTCACGGCAAACATCGAATTTAATCCGTGTCGGGAAGCTGGTCCTGCGACTCGTAAATTCTCTCCGACGCGGAGCACATCCGGGTTTACTCCATATCGCTGCAGAGTGTTGACTGAACCCGCTTCCATTTCCCAAATGCTTTCGCTGCCCTCGTCGTTCGTGACTTGAAGCCCAAAACGGACATGCGGATTTCTCCAGAAAACCGAGACAATCTCACCTTCCAGTTCGACCAGACGATTCATATCATAAAACGCGCCGAACGAGTGATGTGCTTGTGCACCCGTTGACAAAAGCACAAACCCAATAAACAGACCAAAATATTTCACCGTGCCCTACCCCTCATTTTATTCAGTAGTTTTCAAAGTATAAGCATATGTTCGCGTGGTTGAAACGAATTTATCAGGATGTGTAGAAGTTGGAAATTTCTATGTACGAAAAAACAAACGGCTTAATGCGGCACGGTTGAGCGGCGTGTGCTGAATAACGAAGTGCAAGAATCTTGATCAAACTTCCCGCCATAGTTTCTTGATATAGATCAAGTATCCGAAATAGAGGTGCTTTATATTAATTAACACTCATGTGAGATTTATATTCTTTTGAAGATAGTTGGCCTCGCATTATTTACCCAATTTTAATTGTGAGTAGGGAGTAAATATAATGAACATTATTCGCCGAACGAGCGTAGTTTTTTGCGTCACATTTGGAATCGCCACAGGGTTGACGTTACCCACTTTTGCCCAGGAAGCGGGCACCCTGGTCGCCGCAGCTATGCAAAACCTAGGACAGTGGGTTGATCCGAGCAACATCAGTGATCACCTGGTTGACGGACCGTACGTAGTCGACCCAAGTTGGCCCAAACCATTGTCGGAGTTGCCGGGCCACGAAGGTTGGACCTGGGGTGCGGTTCAGGGCGTGTTCGCCCAGAACCCGAACCGTATCTTCGTTACGATGCGCGGCGAGCTACCCGATTTGTCGGACCTTGAGCGTCAAATCGTCGAGCTTACGACCGAGAGCGGTCGGACGGTACGTCTGCAGGTCCCTGGGCGTGGCATGTATGCGAGAAATGCATCGGTGGGCCCCTACGCAAGCCCGGGTGAAGCAACCGACGAGTTTTTGGGGGAAGAGGGGGTCGACTACCGCTGGGAACACATCATCATGGTGTTCGATAGCGAGGGCAACATGATTGAAGATTGGACCCAGTGGGACTCGTTATTCAAGCCCGAGGATCCGCAAGTGCTTTCCCAGGGTCGAATACACAAAATTCTGATCAGCCCGCATGACCCGGAAAAGCGCATATGGGCCATCGATGACGGTCACCACGTCATCCGAATCTTCAGCAACGATGGCAAGGAACTGCTACAGACGATCGGCACGTATGACACAACGACCGAGAAGAACGCAAGAATGACCGGCAACAGGGGCCGACCGGCATTAACGCGGAAGACGGGTCCTGCCGACGAGACCTTCGGTCGTCAGACGGATATCGCTTGGTTGCCGGACGGCACCTTCTTCGTGGCAGACGGCTACGAGGAAACCCGCGTCGTGAAGTTTGACAAGGACGGTAACTACCTGATGGCCTGGGGCGAGATGGGAGTGGCAGGCAAGGAGCGGCGGCCGAATTATTTCAACACCGTGCACGGCATCGCCGTTGATGACCAGCGCCGGGTTTACGTTAATGACCGAAGTAATCGGCGCGTCCAGATTTTCGACGAGAACGGTAATTACCTTGATGAGTGGTATTTCGGCGACGGACCCACCGCGATATATCATATCTACATGAGCGCGGACCAGCATGTTTGGGCGTCTGACGGCCACGGGAATTTCAAATTCTACAAGTACGACCTGACCGGCAGGCTGCTGCAAACGTGGGGAACGATGACTCCAGAGCCCGGCGGACTGTGGGGCACTCACCAGTTCAGCGTAGATCAGGAGAACAATCTGTATACGGCCGAAGTATGGGGTGGTCGTCCGCAGAAATTCGTGCCCAGAGCAGGAGCGGATTCCTCAGTTATCGTTGGTCAGCCGGTTCGTGACGCGTGGACCGAGTAGGTATTATTCCAATTGAGGTTTGTGGAGTTGATTCTGCCGTCGAAC
>JABJKL010000165.1 GCA_018660405.1 Pseudomonadota bacterium
ATCGTGCTGGCAATAGTCGTCGCAGTCCAAGGCGCTGGTAGTTTCGCCATCAAGCAGATATCTGGCGTGGACAGGCTAATCCCTGCCCCACTTAGAACATAATTTGTATTAGCGACAACAGGAGACGAACGATGATTACCCATTATCCTTACGCAAACCTTGGTCATGCCAATCATGGCTGGCTCGATGCGAGGCATCATTTCAGCTTCGCCAGTTACCAGGATCCAGAACGACAGCAGTTTGGGGCATTACGCGTCATCAACGACGATGTAATAAAAGCAGGCGCAGGTTTTGATACCCATCCGCACAGGAACATGGAGATCATTACCTATGTCAGAGAAGGCGCAATCACTCATCGAGACAGTAATGGCAATGTTGGCCGCACCGAGGCTGGTGACGTTCAAGTGATGAGTGCAGGCACCGGTGTATTCCACTCTGAATTTAATCTGGAGAGCGAAGACACCAACATTTTCCAAATATGGATTGAGCCGAACCAACTGGAAGTTAAACC
Organism: Pseudomonadota bacterium; assembly: GCA_018660405.1. Lineage (GTDB taxonomy): Bacteria > Pseudomonadota > Gammaproteobacteria > Arenicellales > Arenicellaceae > UBA10349. Next base: position 512 of record JABJKL010000165.1, read on the forward strand.
ACGATGGGACAGTTATAACTTTCCCAAGGAGCCGACTACAGATTCGCTCACCCTACTAGTGTCCGGCAATGGCGATGCGCCGCTATCGATCCATCAAGATGCTTTAATTTATGCAGGACATCTTATCGAAGGTACCGAGCTTACCCATCCGATAAAACATCAGGCCTATATTCTGGTGTCTGAGGGGTCTCTCGAATTGGAAGGGCGATTGCTCAACAAGGGGGACGGTGTGGAAGTCGAAGAACTGTCATCTATTAATTTGAAGGCGCTGAGTAATACCAGAGTATTGGTAATTGATGTGCCGAAAAACAACACACAATAATTTTTGGACGAGTAGCCAGGAGAATTTCAATGAATCACATATTACATATCGATGCTAGCGCACGCGGCAAACCATCAGTGTCCAGGCAGTTAAGTAACGAGATCGTGCAAAAAATCAGCAGTGATCAAACCCAGGTCACCTATCGCGATGTTAGTCAGGGCTTGTCCTTTGTGGACGAGCAGATGATTGGCGCATATTACACGCAAAAAGCAGAACGCAGCGCAGAGCAGCATCAATCCATTGCGCTTTCGGATACGATTGTTGAGGAATTGATGGCGGCTGATGCAGTTGTCATTGGTATGCCGATCTATAACTTCTCCATGCCAGCCGGATTTAAAACATGGTCTGACCTCGCCGCGCGCGTCGGAGAAACATTCAAGTACACAGAAAATGGACCGGTGGGATTACTGGAAGCTAAAAAGGCGTATGTGGCAGTCACATCTGGTGGCACCGAAGTCGGTAGCGAAATTGATTTTCTGACTCCATGGTTACGTCACTTTCTGGGATTCATTGGCATTTACGATGTCGAAATTGTTCAGGCCGAAGCCATAAATCGCAATGGAGATAAAGCAATTAACCAAGCTCGTGCGTCAATCGCGTCAATTCAATAGTAGTGGTAATAGCGCTGGGGTTTAATTTGGAAGTTAAATCTGCACTCCAAAAAAACATCATTTATAATGATCGCAACCCTACGCATTACCAAACCCTGGTTGGCGCATATAAAGGAATTAAATTATGTCTGTAGAAAATAATGCTTGGAAATTGGCTACTCGCCCGGATGGCGACATTAAACAAAGCGACCTGGAATGGGTTGCAGAAACATTGCCTGATCCAGCGGAGGGAGAAATTTGTGTGCGTCATGTTTATCTATCTCTCGATCCAACCAACCGCATTTGGATGAGCGACATTGACCAATATATGCCGCCCGTGGCTATTGGCGAGGTTATGCGCGGAGGCACATTGGGTGTGGTGGAAGCCAGCAATGTAAATGGGTATGCGGTCGGTGATATGGTCAGTGGCATGGGCGGCTGGCAGAAATACACTGTTGGTCCGGCGAATGCATGGCAAGTGCTCCCCAAAGACACCGGCCTTCCCATGACCGCTTTTATGGGTTGCTTGAGCTTTATTGGGATGACGGCCTACTTTGGCTTGTTGGATATTTGCGACCCTAAACCAGGTGAAACTGTTGTGGTTAATGCAGCCGCGGGCGCTGTTGGTTCATTGGTTGGGCAGATCGCCAAAATTAAAGATGCGCGAGTTGTTGGTATTGCGGGATCTGATGATAAATGTAAATGGATCAAAGATGAGTTAGGTTTTGATGAAGCAATTAATTATAAAACAGAAAATGTTTTGGAGATGTTAAAACAGTATTGTCCCGATGGCATTGATTGTGTTTTCGAAAACGTTGGCGGACAAATTTTAGATGACCAACTAACATTGATGAATAATTTTTCACGTATTGCCCTCTGTGGCTTAATCTCGACCTACAATGATTTGGATGCTCCGGGCCCAAAAATGTTCCGTAACATCTTGATGAAACGGATCATGGTTAAGGGCTTCATCGTGTCGGATTATATGGCGCGCGCACAAGAAGCCATGGCAGACTTGGGAAAATGGATGATGGAAGGGAAATTGCAATATCGCGTTGATGTGCGCCCTGGGTTAGAAAATGCGCCGCAAGTGGTGAACGACCTTTTTGTCGGCGCCAACACAGGAAAGTTGATGATCCAAATTAGCGACGAATGACCAAAGGAGTCGAGCGTGCTCTCAACCAAGAGAACGTGTCAGCACGATTGCTTGCGCTCTACTCGAAACGCCGAGCTTGTCTGCATTGCTACATTCAATGCTTATAAATTAGGATCAGAGTAAGGGTTCACATAACCAGCGGGCAATACTTTCTCTGGATCTGGTCGAATGCTAATCATTTCAACTCTTTCTTGGACTTCATGCCAGCCATGAAAAACGCCTGCTGGAACAACAATAATGTCGCCCTCAGACACCAGGCGAACCTGGCCATCGCCTCTGGCAACAGAAGTAGAGAAACTTTCACCGACCAATACAGTAACAATGTCACTGCTTTCCGGAATGTCATTTCGGCCCAGCAGGGTTCCGCCAGTTACCAATACACCAGAGCCTGAGGTTATGTAATAAACTTCAGATACCCGAGTGTGGACAATACCCCGTACAGGTTCGTCCGTGGCAACTATTGGGTCTCGAAATAATACACCCACAGCAACGTGGGAATTCCCTATGTCGACAACCTTAACTTGACGATCAACCCGGCCTTCAGGTGCGTGCAGTACAGCCTGCCATTCTTCGAATGGCACATCAGTCGCGAGATTGATGGAATCCACTTGTGATGCAGCACTAAATATCACGAGCGAACACACCGCGACGCTTATCAAAGTAAAAGTTGATTTAAATTTAAACATACCCGACACCTCGTATATTAGTTGTTATTGAGGGCAAAGGGTAAGAATAGTGCGGGAGGGCTTTGCTAATCAAGCGAAAAGAGTGAGGATTAGAGTAACTATTCAGTAGCTTTGGACAAAAATATCTGATGAATTTAATGCATTTCTTAACTCCGATTTCGGGCGCAAATTTGATGTAAAACTACTTGTAACCTTTAATTAGATTCAAACGTCAAAGAGGTGAAAATTTGGTAAATAATCGAAAGCAGCATTAATTCACTATTCTGGGGTGCACTATGAATTCGAATACAGAAATTGACGCAACACGGCGCAGAATAGTTTCTTCAGTGCTAGGGGCTGGAGTTCTAGGAATAGCTAAACCGCTGAATCTTCTTGCCGCCAGTGGTAACTCTATATCCGCCGATAAATTGAGTAGGTTCTCTCAGTCTTTGGATGGCCTAGTAATCGATCCAACCGCACCCGAGTATGATGGCGCACGACGTACCTTCAGTTTTAATCCGAGACATAACCGATATCCATCATTAATAGCAAAGTGCTCATCGGAGCCCGATGTGGCCAGATCCAAGCAGGATGCACCCCGGAGAGGGAGCAGAGAGCGCCCGATTTTCGTCAGGCCGGCACAAAGCTCATAGCCAATGACGCCATTCGCGCCGACGACCACGACCCGGCCTGTGGCATCGGGAACATCTCTCCCTAGGACGAAGCTCATTGCCCCGTTCGCCTTGCTAGAATCCGTCAGCCGGAAGTCTCAAGGGCACGGGCGGTCATTTCGTTGTAGATATCAATAACATCATCGACGTCCCCCTGGGCCACGATTC
>JABJKL010000061.1 GCA_018660405.1 Pseudomonadota bacterium
ATCACCTTAAACTGTCCAACTAGTGCTGACGGGGTACAATCCCTGCTCTCGATATCGTGTTGAAACTTCATTCAGATCAAGGGGGAAACGAAAATCAATAATCGCCCTTTCGCGTGGCTCATTGAATATATAAACGACAGGTATTTCATCGCCACTTCCTGACTCGCCCGTCAAATCAGTTAGCACGCGACTCTCAAATTCATTCTCAAATCGGGGGTATATAGATACAAACACGGGATGCACAACATGCGTGCTCGACGCGAACCTTCCAGGGACGTCTACTAACCGTTCATACCATTGGCCTGCATCAATCTGCTCTCGCCGTAATCTATCAAAATCACTTAAACCATGCACAAGATGGTTCTGGTTCGCACCTAAATACCAGGGAGGTGTATCCTCTATTGCTTCCTGGTTCAGAAGTGCTCGATCAACCACCTCTGTCGCACCGACACTGCTGACTTGATAACCAGTCTGGCCAACATTATAACGCGAGTACTGATCTGCTGAATCAGTACGCAAGTAGGGTAATAGTGTCTCTGCGGATAGCACGTAGTCTCTAACTTTTTCCGGTTCGCCGTAGCGTTCAGTATCGGTGGCTGCCGCATCGAGTATTTCATCGATGGGCAAGCCCATCGATATAGCGAGAAGAAACACCTCATTAGAAGGGAATCCCTGGCGCAATAAGTTAATAATCTCTTGCCGGGTACTAACCGTCGGCTCTGAATATAGTTTAGCGCCGAATTCCCCTATATTTCCTGACGGGGGCTGTTGTGCACCACTGGTGATGCAAATCATCAGTCCAAACAATATCGAGATGCTTTTTCGTAGAACTTTCATACAATTACCCAAGAGTCTTTTCTGCTATGTTAGTTAACTTATGTATCATATTGATGGCCTGTTGGCAAAAATATAAGTCGCCATCCATTCGCCTAAATGGGTGATAATTGTCGCTGACCCCCCATATAAGGCTGAATTACAGCTGGAAGAACGATTTCACCCATTGTCGTTTGGTAATTCTCCATAATTGCCAACAATGTTCTACCAACCGCCAGACCCGAACCATTTAATGTATGCAATAACTGTGGTTTGTCACCTTCAGATCGATATCTTGCCTGCATTCGACGCGCCTGAAAAGTATCATAACTGCTACAGGACGAAATTTCCCGATAACACTGCTGACTGGGCAACCATACCTCCAAATCATAGGTTTTGTTGGCAGAAAATCCCAGGTCCCCTTTGCACAAGGCAACTGCTCGGTAAGGTAATTCCAATAATTGCAGAATCCGCTCGGCGTGCCCGGTAAGTTCTTCCAATGCCTGAACCGAATGCTCGGGATGGACCAATTGAACCAATTCGACTTTTTCAAACTGATGCTGCCGAATCATCCCTCTGGTATCACGGCCATAACTCCCCGCTTCGCGCCTAAAACAAGGTGTATGAGCCACCATCTTAATCGGTAGCTGTTCAGCCGGTGTGATTACGCGACGATACATGTTTGTTAACGGCACCTCTGCGGTAGGAATAAGGAAAAAATCATCTTCCGTAGCGCAGAACTGATCTTCTTCAAACTTTGGTAATTGACCGGTTCCAAACAAGCTGTCCCGATTCACCAGATAAGGCACATAGGTTTCACTATAGCCATGCTGCTCGGTATGTACATCGAGCATAAACTGGATTAACGCCCGATGCAGGCGAGCTAACTGCCCTTTGAGCACGACGAAACGCGAACCTGTTAACTTTGCAGCGACTTCAAAATCCATTTGCCCAAGGGCAGTACCCAAATCAACATGGTCCGAGACTTCAAAATCAAACGATTTGATCTTGCCCCAGGTTCGTAACTCCTTATTTTGTTCTTCGTTGAACCCATCAGGAACCCCATTTGCGGGAAGGTTCGGCACACTGTGCAACAAGCCATCCAGATCGACCTGAACCTTCTCTAAAACCTGTTCCGCCGCCGCAAGTTGATCGCCCAAACCAGCGACCTCCTGCAAAATCAATTCAGCATTCTCACCCGCTGCCTTCATTTTTCCAATTTTCTTGGATTGCTGGTTGCGCGCGGCACGTATGCTCTCAACCTCCACCTGTAACTCTTTGCGTTGTGCTTCAAGTTTTCTATAGCGTTTCACATCAAACGCATAGCCCCGGCCAGCGAGTGCCGCGACAACATCCTCCAAATCGGTTCTAAATAACTGGGGGTCCAACATATCTAAATACTCACTCCTGGGCACCTAAACCATTCGAGCCAAATGCATGCCGACCACGCACATTAACAAACACAGCAATATTGATAACAACACGTTCACAGCAGCCTGACTCCACAGACCAGCCTGCATCAGTTGCACGGTTTCCAATGAAAATGCAGAAAACGTCGTAAAACCTCCCAGCAAACCCGATATCATCCAGAGTTGTAGCTCACTGGAAATACTATTTCGGCCAGCAAAAAACTCAGCAAAAACACCAATCAGCAAAGCACCCAAACAATTAACCAGCAATGTAGGCCATGGCACAGGAATATCAAACACTCTGATGGCAAAACGCCCCAACGCGAAACGGCAAACTGAGCCAAGCCCGCCTGCGCAAGCCAATATCAAGTAAAAACGAAGTCCCATTTAATTGAAGGCGAGTTTCGAAAGATTAATCATAAAACACATCAACGTTAGCCGGCACATCAAACTCGAAAATCGCTTTATCCAAACCGACATTAACCTCGACCTGATCAAACTGAATAATGGTTTTTTGGCCCAGCAAATCTTCCATTCGCAGTGCGATCAATTGCTCTTCAGAAAACCCAAGTTCCAAATACTCATACCCGGCATCTTCAACCAGAGGGTGAAGTGCAATCCAATCAATAACGCCACCGTCTGATTCAACTGCCGAAACATTGTATAAGTTTCGGAGCTTTTCACCACTCATCAACAGCGCTACCGAAGGCGATTGACTCAAGGCAGCATCCAAATCTCTTACCGTTAGTTGCTCCAGATCTTTGTCATATACGTACATCCGCTCACCATCGGAAATTATCTGCTGCTCAGTGTTGTCATAATCCCAACGAAACTTGTCCGGTCGCAACAGCCAAAATCTCCCTTTATTTCGAACGATCAGCCGACCGTTATCATCACTGGTGATTTGAGAGAAGTTTGCCTCCATTGATTGGCTACCAAGAACAAACGCATCAAGCTGGCTTATTGCTGATTCATCATCAAATGCAATTGCCGAGCCCACCGTTATTAGAGCACATACCGTTGTACAAAAATATTTTGCTACTCCCACTCGCCCTATTTTTTCGTGAGTGCTCTTCATAAGCTCAAGGGAAGCATCGGGCGCAAGACCGGAGTGTATATGTAATACATGAGAATCTGAGCACCAAGCTGACGCCCAGACCACCGAAAAAAGACACACACAGAGGTGCCCATCTAATTTTCCACCGGTGGCGGTGCTATCACCTGACGCTTACCCGATTCATCCACTGGGCTCACCACTCCCGCAATTTCCATCGCTTCGACCATGCGTGCGGCGCGGTTATAGCCAACCCGCAAATGCCTTTGTACAGCAGAAATAGAAGCTCTTCGAGTACGTGTAACCAATTCTACGGCCTGATCGTATAGCGGATCATCTTCATTACTTTCAGCACCGTCCGCTTGCAGCGCTGCTGGCAATGCATCACCGGCATTTTTCGGGCCTGTCAACACCTCTTCGACGTAATCGGTGCTGGCACCTTTCTTTAAGTATTTAACAACCTTGAGTACCTCTTCGTCAGACACAAAGCTGCCGTGAACCCGTTCAGGCAAATTATTGCCCGGTGGCACATACAGCATATCGCCATGTCCGAGAAGTTGTTCAGCACCCATTTGGTCAATAATGGTGCGCGAATCAATTTTAGATGAGACCTGAAAAGCGATCCGAGTGGGTATATTGGCTTTTAATAAGCCGGTAATCACATCAACGGAAGGTCTTTGTGTTGCCAAAATCAAATGAACACCTGAGGCCCGGCCTTTTTGCGCAAGCCTGGTAATAAGTTCTTCGACCTTTTTACCGACCACCATCATTAGATCGGCTAACTCATCAATAACTACCACCAAATAAGGCAACGTTTCTAACTCATCGGCAATATCCCCCTCTTTTACAAGCGGATCAAGAATCGGTTGTCCATGTTCAATCGCGGTAGCAACCTTTTTATTAAATCCAGAAATATTACGCACAGCCAACTCAGACATCAGCTTATAACGTCGCTCCATCTCCACAATACTCCACCGCAGAGCATTGGCGGCTTCGTTCATGTCGGTAACAACCGGTGAAAGCAAGTGAGGAATGCCGTCATAAACCGATAATTCGAGCATTTTCGGGTCGATCATAATCATTCGCACATCACGGGCACTGCTCTTATACAAGATGCTCAAAATGAACGCATTAATGCAAACGGATTTACCCGAACCCGTTGTTCCTGCGATTAACACATGCGGCATTTTGCACAAATCCACAATAACCGTCGCACCACCAATATCTTTACCCAAAACCAGCGCCAATGGAGTATTCACACGATCATATTCCGGAGAACCAAGACCTTCAACCAGTCTGACAATCTCTTTTGATTCGTTGGGTATTTCAATCCCGATAACCGATTTACCGGGAACATTTTCCACTACTCGCACACTGATCAAAGACATAGCACGCGCCAAATCACGTGCTAAATTACTAATTTGAGAAGCCTTGACACCTGGCGCCGGGGTCACTTCAAAACGCGTAATGATTGGGCCAGGATGTACGGCCACGACTTCGACTTCAATATTAAAATCAGCCAGCTTTTTCTCCAGCAACCGCGACATACTTTGCAGTTCTTCTGAAGAAAAACCATCTGCTGTTTTACCCGGCTTATCCAACAATGACAGCGGAGGCAGTACCGTGGACCTACTTTGTACACTCTCAAACAATGAGGGCTGTTTCTCACGCTCTTCTCGCTTGCTAATCACCGGTTCTAGCTTGACCCGTTTCTTTATTTTTGGTGGTTTCTTGCTATCAAGTTTTATACGCAAATCCTCAACACTGAACTTTCGACTCTTTTTAGCTTCAACCCCTATAGCTCGGTCCGCTTTTGCTTCTAGTCGACCTTGCACCCAATCGAGCAATTTGAAGAATTTACTGCCGGTGTAATCCATTAGTTTTAACCACGAAAAACCGGCAAAATAAGTGATCCCGGCCAAAAACATTGTCATTAAAAAAAGTGAACTACCAACGGCACCAAAGGATCCATAAAACATCACTCCTATCCAGTCGCCCAAATACCCACCTGAAATAAATGGTTCATTGGTAGACAAGCGGGTAAAGTGCCGGGCTTCCAAACCGCAGGCTCCGAGCACGATAAGCAACAAACCGCCCGCAATAATGACTCGCTCAGCGTAGCTAGATGGTTTTCTCTGCTTACGCCCCAAATAAACTTTAAGACCTAAACCCGCCATCAGAAATGGAAGCAATAACGATACCCGTCCAAACAAGTGGTATAACAAGTCGGCCAACCACGCGCCCGTGGCACCGCCCAAATTGTTAATCTGTTCACTCGAGCCACTATACGACCAACCTGGATCCATCGCATCGTATCCGATCAAAGAAAGCAGCAGATAGACCGCCACCGCCGAAAACACCAACATAATCGCCTCACCACTACTTTCCTTGAACTTCCCGGAAAGATTAGATGTTTTGCTTTTTTTGGATCTGCGGGCTTGCGCCATGAGTGACTACTTGCTGCCAAGAGTGAGTGGGCGATTCTAGCGTGAACAAAGCATAAGGGAAACTTTAAGCCACGTTTTATACTCGATCAATCCGCCAGGGGCCATTCTCACTCGATCACCAAGCTAATTGCTAAAAATCCGCCACTGTTCTAAGCTTTAACGGATTGCCGTTGGATGTACGCTATGAATAAAAAACACACCGATAATGATTTTTCCGCACTATTGGCGAACGTCAAACCGCTACATAACAAACGCGTTAAACCACACCGACCGGGCATCAAACCAATACCAAGACAGCGTTTGGCGGATAATCAACGGGTACTGGATGAACTCCTGATCTGTGACCCGGAGGAAGCCAGCATTCAAAGCGGCGACGAGCTAAGCTTTCTCAAAAACGGCTACCCTGCAAAACTCCTGAAACAACTGCGCCGTGGAAAGTTTTCAGTCGAAGATGAGTTCGATATGCATGGCTTGACGGTAAAACAGGCCAAACACCAGGTGCGACTATTTATTTCCGAAAGTGAATACAATGGTTTAAGCACTGTCCGCATTATTCATGGAAAGGGCTTAAGTTCGCCAGGGCGCGAACTCGTGCTTAAACGCCACATTCTGGGCTGGCTTAAAAAAATGGATGCTGTACTTGCTGTCAGCTCAGCCACCCCCCGCGATGGTGGCACCGGTGCAATCTATGTGCTACTAGACCACCGATAGTCCTGTGAGTCGTCAATAGCAGCATGCTTATCGGTATCGACCTGGGTGGCACTAAAATCGAAGGGATATTGATCGATTCTCAAGGAACAGAAATCGCGCGACAAAGACGCCCAACCCCAAAAGATGATTATTCGGGTACTCTCAGTGCAATAACGGGTTTGGTCGATCTGTTGCGTACAAAGTCCGACTCTCAAACATCGGTTGGAATAGGAGCACCCGGATCTATCAGACTCGATGGGTTGCTGCGTAATTCAAACAGCACATGCCTGAATGGCAAACCCTTTGCTGAAGATCTTGCTCAACAACTGGGTCAAAGCATCCGCATAGAAAACGACGCTAATTGCTTCGCGCTGTCAGAAGCCAGCGATGGTTCAGCCGCTGAATACGAGACCGTGTTTGGTGTTATTTTAGGGTCTGGTGTTGGTGGTGGTGTGGTTATCAATAAATCCCTACACCAGGGACGCAATCATATAGCGGGTGAATGGGGACACAACATTCTCCATCGTGACGGGTCCAAGTGCTGGTGTGGTCATTCTGGCTGTGTAGAAACCTATCTATCTGGTCCTGCGCTAATCTCGCAGTGGCAGGGTGATAATGCTCCGAACGATGTGCCTGGCCTTATTGCATTAGCAAAATCCGGGAATCAACAAGCTATCCGTATCATGGAGTCTTTCTATGAAAATTTGGGTTTGGCATTGGTTAATGTTGTAAATATATTGGATCCTGATGCAATTGTTCTCGGTGGTGGATTATCCAATATTGATACTATCTACGACCGGATTCCAGCGATCATATCCAAACACGTTTTCTCGAACGACTTTACAACGCCAATCCTCAAGAATCAGCATGGCGATAGTTCGGGCGTTCGGGGTGCCGCCTGGTTGTGGAGCTGAATATTGCGCGTTTGTTAATGATTGGAAAACCGGGACTGATGAATCACCACCATGACTTAAGCTGCCAATAGATAATTTGAGAAATATCAATCATGAAAAATATAGACACTCGCACCGGCCTGGCCAGTTTAGCCCTTGCCCTGCTATTTCTAGCGGCATGTACTAGCGGCAACAACATAGCGACAACACTGGGATCGAACACAACCATCACTGTTGGCGACCCCGTTTACTTTCAAGATAACGTTATAGGCGAGGTGGTTAGCATCATGCCCGGAAATGCTGGCACACAACTGCAAATAGGCCTAAATGAAGGGGCAATTTTGTTGCTGAGTAGCGATGCCGTAGCCGTCGAGAATACGCTTAAACCGGGTAGTCCTGTAGAAATTTACAATGGTTTGGGCGAACCCGGCACACTAACATTGAGTAGCGAAATTCAGGGCATGAGCAGCATGGTTCAATTTGCTACTTGGGCATTGGGCAATGCGGTCAGCATTAGCGGCCTATCGCTCGAGAAATACGTGCAACAGTTTACCGCTTACATCAATAGTGACGATTATGCAGACCAACAACAGCAACTCAATGACACGATTCAACAAAGTGCAGAACAGGCCAAGCAAACCATCGCCCAAATCACTGAAGAGATAAACAGGAGCGTCGATCAACTGCAAGAAATGGAGGAGCAGCTGGTAGATACCAGTGAGCAAATAGGTGCCGAAATCGGTGCCGTCGTTCAAGAACTTGAAAAATCGGGTACGGAAATTTACCAGGAATTGGAAAAACTAAGTCAAAAACTGGAGCAACAAGCCGAGCCACAATCGCTAGACGATGGGAGTGCCATGAGTGTTTTACTTGCCTTTCTAAGGGGTCTCAATAGCCGTCTGGAAGATGGTGTCGCAGAAACCAAAAACACAGCGCCCCAAAGAGCAGAGGAAACTGAACAGAAAAGCAATTAGAGGGTGCCTCTATATAATTCGGATTTTTTCGCGAGTGCAAGGAAGCTACGCGCGCAAGACCGCAGTGTATGTGTAATACATGAGGATCTGAGCACGAAGCTGACGCCCCTGCGACCAAAAAAAGGTGCGGAAAAAGACACACAGAGAGGTGCCCTTAACCTCTAGGATGATGTTTGGCATGTATACTCTGCAATCGCTCCCGCGCCACATGCGTGTAGATTTGAGTCGTCGACAAATCTGAATGGCCCAATAATAACTGCACCGAGCGCAAATCTGCGCCATGGTTCAGCAAATGTGTGGCAAATGCATGCCTTAATGTATGCGGCGACAAACTAGTATTAAGACCAGCGGCTTTAGCATAACGTTTTATGGCGTGCCAAAAGGTTTGACGGGTCATCGCCGTACCTCGGTTGCTCACAAAAACAGCGGCGCTCGCCCGCTGCCCCAAAATATCGCCACGCCCACCTGCGAGGTAGTGTTCTAATTTATCCAGGGCCATTTCACCCAAAGGCACCAACCGCTCCTTATTGCCTTTACCGATAACACGTACCAAACCAACCTGCATATTAAGCTGATCCAACTCCATACCTACCAACTCAGACACCCGAAGCCCGGTGGCATACAGCACTTCAAGCATCGCTCTATCGCGTTTACCGATAGCAGTCGCCTCATCCGGACCCGCCAGCAAAGCAAGCACATCGTCTTCAGACAAGGACTTGGGTAAAGGCCTACCCATTTTTGGCGAAGACAAATTAACCGTTGGATCCTGGTGGCACACCCCCTCACGCACCAAATAGCGATAAAAACGACGCAAAGTGGATAACATTCTTGACGTGGAAGAGCTCTTTACGCCCCGTGCGTAGCAATCGGCCAGGAAACGTTGAACTTCAACATCCCGTACTTGATGTAGTAAAATCGCTTCATTGAATACCGAGAACTGTTTTAAGTCCGAACGATACGCACTCAATGTGTTCTTTGACAGACCATACTCAAGCCACATCGAATCAATAAATCGATCTATGAGGTCAAGGTCTTCGGTCGCAGCTGTCATTTACAAATCACTCAAGGGGAACGCTAATTCAATTGTTGCACAAGCCTGACTTCCCTGGTCGGCCTAATTGACCGCTACCACACGCTCATCAAGTGAGATCTGCGCTCATCAGTTTAGCGATCACTGTGTCTTCCAAACCGTTTATCTCAAACGTCTTATGCTGGAAAGTCGCCCCTGATAACAGTTTAATATCTGAATTAGCAATACCCAAAGCCATAGCCAGCACTTTAACAACTGCGGTATTCGCTTTACCCTTCTCCGGTACCGCAATAACTCTTACCTTGAGTTCATCACCAAGCCACCCGACTATCTCGGTACGAGAAGCACCCGGCACCACCTTAACCTTTAACTTCATGGAACAAATTTCTGCGGTGTGCAGATGCCTCTATAGCTGCAACCAGCATTAGTAGAAAATTTCAACGAATCTCCAAATCACCGTTTCGGGGCGCTAGTCTTTCAATCACTTTGATGCGACCGTTTTCGTAGTTGAATTATGAAGGACAAAAAAAGCCCGAGCAATGCTCGGGCTTTTTTAAACACCTTAAACAACATTAAAAGTCTTACCTAATTAAGCTTTTCCCTAATTCGGGCTGAACGACCAGATCGCTCCCGCAAGTAATACAATTTCGCGCGCCGCACGGCACCGCGGCGTTTAACTTCAATCGATGATATTTGTGGGCTGTGTGTTTGAAACACACGTTCAACGCCTTCACCATAAGAAATTTTCCGTACCGTAAATGCAGAGTTCAGGCCACGGTTACGCTTGGCTATCACCACACCTTCAAAAGCCTGCAATCGCTCGCGGCTGCCCTCTCTAACGCGAACCTGCACGATAACCGTATCACCAGGGCTAAACTCTGGCAGGTCGGTTTTCATTTGCTCTTGTTCGAGTTGATCAATAATGTTCGTCATGGTTATCTCCAAGCTCTTAAAGCTTTGCCCTTTGCCTCTCGGCAGTGAGCATGTGTCCCTAAAAAGGGTTTTTGTTCAATTTTTCTACTCAATCTTTCTTTTTTAACAAATCCGGGCGCTTTGCCTGAGTTGATTGCAATGATTGCTCACACCGCCATTGCTTAATTACTGCATGATCGCCACTCAATAAAACATCGGGCACAACCATACCAGCATATTCTTCGGGCCGTGTGTAATGCGGGCAATCCAACAAACCGTCGATTTGTTCCGAGAACGAATCTTGATTCGCCGATTCGTCATTACCCAAACTACCGGGTACTAACCTGACCAACGCATCTACCACGACCATCGCTGCTATCTCGCCGCCAGATAAAACGTAATCACCTATTGACCACTCTTCATCCACCTCGGCATCGAGCAAACGTTGATCTACCCCTTCGTACCGACCGCACAGAAGAATCAAATTCTCAGATGCGACCGAACCAAACAGTTTTTGGTCCACCGCCCGCCCCTGTGGGCTGAGGTAAACCACTTTGGCCTGATAAGCCTTGTTATCGAGCCCGCTATCAGAACCACCACGAAACTCTCGAATCGCGGTAATGGTTTTAGCCAAAGGCTCGGCCATCATAACCATACCTGGGCCACCGCCATAAGGACGATCATCTACCGTCTTGTGTTTATCCTCGGTGTAATCACGAGGGTTCCACACTCGAAAATCGATACTATCGGTTGGTCTGCTGTTCGACCTGCTAGTCGATAACGCCCTACCAACAACACCGTGTTCCGTTAACGCGGTAAACATTCCAGGAAGCACTGATATTACATCGATATTCAATCGAGCGCTCCTTCAACCTAAAACTCAGGGTCCCAATCCACCCGCATACTGTTTACATTCAAGTCGACTTCAACCACCACTTGATCGATATAAGGTAGTAATCGTTCCACCGGTTCGCTGGGGTCCCCGGATTCAACAACCTCAAGCGCTTCGCCTTTAGCTGCTTCACCCTGAACAACCAACACATCGTTAGCGCCAGTCTCAAACAGGTGATCTACCTTACCCAAAACAACACCCTCAAGTGTTGTTACTTCCAAGCCTATCAACTGGCGCCAATAATACTCGCCCGCTGGTAATACTGGTAAATCTTGCAGCGGCACCCAAATGCCAAACCCTTGTAGAGATTCAGCCTGATCACGGCTATCAACACCTTTTAGCGTTGCAACCACGCCTTGCCCCTGCGTTCTACACTGAATCACCTGGTAGCGCCTTTCGGTACTATTTTCGGTACTATTTTCGGTACTATGCGCTGATTTCAGTATCCAGTGAGTGTATTTCGCTATTCCTTCCCGTTCGCGTGTATAGGAATATACTTTAACCGCCCCGCGCACTCCCCAGGCTCCTGAGACCTTGCCAAGCTCAATGGCATCAGCAACCTCAGCGGAGCACGAAGAAGACATATTATGCGACGGCAGATTCCTTGATCAGCTTTTTAACACGGTCAGATGCTTGCGCTCCCTGACCAAGCCAATGATCAACTCGGTCTTGATCAAGACGCAAACGCTCCTCTCCACCCGTTGCACGAGGATTGAAAAACCCCACACGCTCGATGAATCGGCTCGTTGTTGCACGTCGCTGGTCAGCAACCACTATGGCATAGAAAGGGCGTTTTTTGGCGCCGTGACGTGCCAATCGAATTGTTACCATACTGCTCTACCTAAATCGTTTAAATTAATTTCGGCTCCAGTCCATAACTGTATTCAGTTTTGGAAACTAAGCCTATCTTCAACGGGGCGCGATTGTGTCCTCTAAACCACC
>JABJKL010000249.1 GCA_018660405.1 Pseudomonadota bacterium
GATATCCCAGGTTGCTAAAGCACTAACGTTTTAGTTTGCACGTCCGACACCTAGAGCCAATACCAAACAACCCTAACCCAAAGAGCATCATGGTTGCTGGAGCGGGAACAGCTGCTGATGAGATCGTGAATGTTTCGTATGCGCCAACTGATTGCCACTGATGTGAGCTGTCATTGTTGTCTAAAGTGGAGATTCGTCGGTTGTTACCATCAGAAGCGCCGGGATCGTTCACGCCGTAGCTAAATTGCCAGTTATATCCGTTATCTAAATTCGCGTTCACGTATAAATCGTGACCCCCCGAAAGTGGCACCATAAGTACGTTGGTCTTGGTTGGCCAAGTACCCTACATTGCCATCATTAGCACCACACTCAGGATCCGTGCTGAGGCATTGATCTAGCTTGATGGCAGTCGTGAGATTGAAGATAAAATTCTTTACGATCGGCGTCGTCGTTGTCAACACGATAACCATTAAAACTAGCATCCCAGCTTTTATCGTTATAACCCCCAAAAACGAAGTCATCGAAGCCGCCACTGCCATCTGAGGTTAAAACCTCGAATACGGTAAATGTTGGCCCCCTCATGTGATACAGGATTTTCTGAATGACATCTGGGTCAGTGATTTCGGCAATGATACGCAATGTCCCACCGCACAATGAGTACATAGCAATATCAGTATTAAACACACGTTTGAGCGGTTCGCCGCTGCGACGTTGAGCCCAGGTGAGCGCGCCCGTCCATTCGTCTCTCAACAATCCTTTTCTATCCGCGCACTTAACGCTGATGCATTTTCTCGCCTTCGTGCTGGCCTAACAGCGACGAAAAACAAGCAATCATTGAATTGATCACGCAGACAATTAAACAAACCACTTGTAATGACCGACGTTCAGTTATATAAATGACCAATGGATATTTATCTAAAGTATCTAGCTGCCGGATCCTCGCGGGCCTTCGGAGTGAATGGAAACAAACATAAACAAAGCACTGGAAGAAGCACAATGACAATAAACCGCCAATGGCTATTAGCAGAGCGCCCAACCGGAATGGTTGGCGAGCATAATTTTACATATGCTGAAACTCCGATTCCGGAGCCCAAGCAGGATAAAGTTCTGGTAAAAAATCTATTCCTGTCGTTCGACCCTGCGCAACGGAACTGGATGGAAGATCGCGAGGCTTATCTACCGCCAGTGGCCCTAGGTGCACCAATGCGAGCAGCTTCTGTTGGCCAGGTAGTGGATTCGCGACATGCTGATTTTTCAGTCGGCGACCTGGTGCAAACAACAGGCTGTTGGCAGGATTATGTCGTTGCGGCGCCCGGTGAAGGTCCAATGGGGTTGGTTAAATTGCCACCAGGAGTGACGCCTGAAATGATGTTGTCTGTGCTCGGAATTACCGGGCTCACAGCATATTTTGGCTTACTGGAGGTTGGTCAACCTAAAGCGGGTGACACCGTCCTCGTTTCTGGTGCTGCAGGCTCTACTGGCTCGTTTGTTGGCCAGATAGCAAAAATTAAGGGTTGCCGTGTCGTAGGTATTGCTGGCGGCCCGGATAAGTGTAAATGGCTAAAAGAGACCGCCGGTTTCGACGCCGTGATCGACTATAAGAATGAAGATGTTAATGCGCAAATTGCTCAGCACTGCCCTGACAAGTGGGACGTATTTTTTGACAATGTAGGTGGCCCTATCCGAGAAGCGGCCTTGGATCACCTTAATTTACGCGCTCGAGTTGTTCTATGCGGGAGCATCGCTGCCTATAACTCAGAGTCGCCCATACCCGGCCCCTCGAATTTAGCGAACCTCACCATTAATCGAGGGCGAATGGAGGGGTTCGTTATTTTGGATTATATGCCGCGAGCGATGGAGGCCATTGAAGAGTTAATGGCCTGGGTGGCGGCTGGTGACTTAATTTATCAAGT
This sequence comes from Pseudomonadota bacterium, assembly GCA_018660405.1. Classification (GTDB taxonomy): domain Bacteria; phylum Pseudomonadota; class Gammaproteobacteria; order Arenicellales; family Arenicellaceae; genus UBA10349. The sequence goes on from JABJKL010000249.1 coordinate 1,914, forward strand.
CGACATGCAGGAAGGTTTTGAGAATATTCCGGCTACGTTACAAAGGCTATACACCGGGAAGAATCTGGGTAAACAGTTACTCAAAATAGGCTAGAGACATGACACACATAACACCCAAGCAGCGTAAAGAGTCACCCGAGTTAGAGCCGATGTTTGAGATGGTGGAGGCATCGATGGGATTTTTGCCAACATCCATGCTGACAATGTCGCATTGGCCAGAGTTGACTCAGGCGTTTGGTGGGCTTGGCGCAACAATTCTAGGCGGCGGCGAATTAGATGCTGGGCTCAAGCAAATGATCGCATTTGTGGTTAGCAATGCTGCGGGTTGTCGTTACTGTCAGGCGCACACCGCTAATTCTGCTCAAAAAAACGATGTCAGCGCTGAGAAAATACAGGCTGTGTTTGAATTTGAAAGCAGTGAGCTATTTTCCGAAAAAGAGAAAGCAGCGCTTCGAGTTGCGCTTCATGCTGGCATGGTGCCCAACGCGGTAGAAGCAGAGCACATGAATGAATTATCGAAACACTTTAGCGAGAAGCAGGCCGTAGAAGTTGTGGCCGTGATTTCATTATTTGGCTTTTTGAATCGATGGAACGACACCATGGCAACCACGTTAGAAAGTTCGCCGAAGAGCTTTGCATCACAACAGCTTGCCTCGCATGGTTGGGTTGTGGGTAAGCACGAATATCGGGAATGCAAAGTAGGAGCTGATTAATATGTCCGTTTACATAATCGCTAGATTCAAGATTCACGACCGCAGTGAGTACGACACATACTCGGCTGGATTCGCAGAGGTCTTCAAGAAGTTCGATGGCAAGATGTTGAGCATTGATGAAGACCCAATGTTACTAGCGGGCGAGTGGGATGACACACGCTCGGTCATTATTGAGTTCCCGTCAGAAAAATCAGCGTTGGCTTGGATGACGTCTGATGACTATCAGGCGATAGCGAAACACCGAGATGCAGGAAGTACCGCAAACTCGATCTTAGTGAAAGGGCTTGAGGGTTAAAGACAAAAATAAAGTTGCTCACGTTTAAACTGGATGGTGCTGAATGTTTAGGTACTTTAAAC
>JABJKL010000168.1 GCA_018660405.1 Pseudomonadota bacterium
GGCGAGCCGAAACAAGATATGCAGCGAATCTTGCAACATGTTGCTGTGGCAATGCCGCCAGACAAGCCACGTTATCTAATGGGGGTGGGTACGCCAGAAGATCTGGTTAATGCTGTGTCTCATGGCATCGACATGTTCGATTGCGTGCTGCCCACACGTAATGCACGTAATGGTTGGCTGTATACCTCAACCGGCGTGGTTAAAATACGAAATGCACAGTATGAAACGGATACCCGGCCGTTGGATGAGAATTGTGATTGCGAAACCTGTCAGAGTTATTCACGAAGTTATTTGCGTCATTTACTGCGTAACAATGAAATTCTGGGTTCGCGGTTAAATACACTTCACAATCTACATTTTTACATCAATTTGATGCGCAAAATGCGAGAAGCCATTGCCGAAGGCAAGTTCGAACAATTCAAACAATTATTTTTTGATAAAAGGCGCGCTACAGAAAGCTCTGTGGCATAATACGCGGCCTCAAAATCGCCGTGTTTTTCGGCTAATTTTCTTGTTTAATTTATTAGGGATTTCTAATGAGTTTTTTTATTTCTGATGCAATGGCACAAGGTGTCGATGGGGCTGCAGGCGGTGCAGGCTGGATGCAGTTTTTACCCATGATTGCCCTGTTTGTGATTTTCTATTTTCTTTTGATTCGACCACAGCAAAAGCGCACCAAACAGCACAGTCAGATGGTGAGTGCTTTGAGTAAAGGCGACGAAGTAGTCACTAATGGTGGTTTGCTGGGCAAAATTACTGATGTTGGAGACAACTTTTTGACTATCGAGGTAGCCAAAGGCACGCAGGTGAAGATACAGAGAAGCCTGATTCAGTCGATGATGCCCAAGGGTACCATTAAGGGAAGCTAGGTTGATTTTAGCTTGAATTTGGCAGTTTTAACGCCATGTAAGCCTGACAACCCCTAATCTGAACCATTATCTAAACTATAATGTTCAATGACAATTCCGAACAACAATAATCACATTAGATGAATCAGAACCCCGGTTGGAAATATTTGTTATTGGTGCTCATTATTGTGCCAGCGTTTCTCTATGCATTGCCCAACGTGTTTGGTGAAGACCCCGGTGTGCAGATTGCAGGTATTCGTGGCACAGAAGTAACGCAGTCAACGCTTAATTCTGTAACGAATCTGGTGCGTGATGCCGATATTGAACCGATTGCCAGTTCGTTGGATAGAGATGGCGTTCGGCTTCGATTCGCTAATACAGGTGACCAGCTAAAAGCCCGCGAGCTTATCGCCGCTAATCTGGGCAACTCTTACAGTGTCGCGTTGGGTTTGATGCCTGCAATGCCCGATTGGCTTGCCAGTATAGGTGCAGCGCCGATGTATCTTGGGCTGGATTTACGTGGTGGGGTGCATTTTCTTTTACAGGTGGATATCGATGCTGCGCAGACGCGAGCGACAGCCAGTTATGTGGAGGATATTCGGAATTTACTGCGAGAAGAAAATATTCGCCATCGCGGTGTTCGCTTGTTAGCCGACAGTACTATTCAGGTCCGGTTTGCTGACCCGGAAACACGCACCCAAGGCTTTGATCAGATCGTTCGAAACTTTATAGATCTTACTGGAGTGGTTAACGATGGGGCCGAGTTTCCCGAGCTGTTACTGACGGTCAGTGCGGCACGGCTTAAGGAGGTGGGTGATTCTTCCTTACAGCAGAATATTACTGCTTTACGCAGCCGTATAGATGAATTGGGCGTTTCAGAGCCGGTGCTTCAGCGTCAGGGAGCCGACCGTATTGTAGTGCAATTACCGGGCGTGCAGGATACTGCGCGCGCCAAAGATATTCTCGGACGAACGGCTACTTTGGAAGTGATGCTGGTCGATGAGGATAACGCGGTTGGCTCAGCTGTTCGCGGTGTTGCACCAGCGGGCTCAAAAATATTCAGGTTTCGCGATGGCACGCCTATTTTGCTCAAGCGACAATTGCTCTATTCGGGCGAGAACATCATTGATGCGGGTAGCGGTTTCGACAATTTGTCCGGTGGGCCCGTTGTGAATATCACTTTGGATTCCAGAGGCAGCGCTATTAACAGCCGAATCACCAGCGCTAATATTGGCAATCGTATGGCGATTCTTTACGTTGAGAATCGACGTGATTTAAAACTTGATGCCGCTGGAAATCCAGTGCTCGATGATCAGGGGAGAGAGGTTTATGTTCCCAAGCGTATCGAGGAAGTCATAACTGCACCCGTTATTCGGGATCAACTGGGCAGGCGTTTTCAGATCTCTGGTTTAGATAGTAATGCCGAAGCACAAGATTTGGCGTTGTTGTTGCGGGCCGGGTCACTGGCCACCCCGGTATTCATTGTAGAAGAACGCACTGTTGGGCCGAGCCTTGGCAAGGATAATATCGATAAGGGGTTCAAATCCGTACTGGGCGGTTTACTGGCTGTGCTGGTATTTATGGGTTTGTACTATCGGGTTTTCGGTTTGGTTGCGTGTACCGCACTCACCCTGAATCTGGTGATCATTGTTGCCGTTTTATCGTTATTCCAGGCGACACTTACCTTACCGGGTGTGGCGGGCATGGTATTAACCGTGGGCATGGCAGTGGATGCCAATGTATTGATATTTGAGCGTATCAGGGAGGAATTGCGCAAGAATTCCAGCCCGCAAGTGAGTATTCACCGCGGTTACGAACAGGCTTTTTCGACCATCGTGGATGCGAACGTAACGACGCTAATTGCGGCACTGGTGTTATTCAACTTTGGCACCGGGCCAATTAAAGGTTTTGCGATCACCCTGAGTATTGGAATATTGACGTCGATGGTTACCGCGATATTTATGACGCGCATACTCGTAAATTTGATTTATGGCAAACGTCGAGTCGAAAAATTAGCTATCTGATGTATCGTTAAACTTCAGCTCTCGACTCTCACATCTCAAATCTCAATTATCAACTCTCAATAATCGACTCAGTTTTCTGACCTGCTTATCATGCAAATTCTGAATAGAGAATTCCAAATCCCGTTTTTAAGTTGGCGCTTACCAGCAATGATAATCTCGTTGGTTTTAATCGCCTGGGGGATCTCGTCCCTGATGTCGCGCGGCCTGGATTTGGGGCTTGATTTTACCGGCGGTACCCTGGTCGAGCTTCAGTATCAAAGCAACATCGAGATTGCAGATGTTCGGCAGACTTTAATAGAAGCAGGGTACGGTGATGCAGTTGTTCAATACTTTGGGACCGCCCGGGATGTAATGGTTCGAGTTCCTCTAAGTGCCGATACGCAAGAAGCTGAGTTCAGTACACGTCTCATTGAATCGTTGCGCGCACCGTTTTCAGAAACCGGTGTAAGTAGCTCAGGCAGTCTGGGTGAACAACAATGCTCGGTCAACGGGGCAGTGTCTGTATGCGAAGTGCAGATGCAGCGTGTGGAGTTTGTTGGGCCTCAGTTTGGTGCCGAGCTACTGGATATGGCTCTTTCGGCTCTGATGTGGGCGCTGGGCGGTATTTTGATTTACGTGATGTTCAGATTCGAATGGCGGTTTGCCGTAGGTTCGGTCATCGCGTTGATACATGATGTATTGATTACACTTGGGTTTTTCTCGATTGTTGGCGTAGAGTTTTCGCTTCCCGTGTTGGCTGCGTTACTGGCTGTCGTTGGTTATTCTTTGAATGACACGATCGTGGTATTCGACCGTATTAGAGAGAATTTTCGCATTCTGATGGATGCCGATACCGATGAAGTGATTAACCGGTCGATTAACCAGACCTTGCCTCGCACGATACTCACCTCTACAACGACAATGTTGGTATTGCTGGCGCTGTATTTCTATGGTGGTGAAGTTCTGGCCGGATTCTCTTTGGCATTGATTGTTGGCGTTATGGTCGGTACTTACTCATCGGTGTTTATTGCTAGCCCGGTCGTTTACAGTTTGGGTGTGTCACGCGAAGATTTATTGCCTCCAGAAAAAGACGAAGAAGCGTTAGAGGGTGAGCTGTTGCCATAGGCACCTCTATTAGTTAGTTAAACCGCGGGAATATCCACCAGTAGAGCCATTATGTTTGATCCGAATGAAAGTATCGAAAAGTTTGATCCACAATTGTGGGTGGCGCTGGCTGCAGAGGATGTTCGGCAAGAGGAACATATTGAACTGATTGCCTCAGAGAATTATGCCAGCCCACTAGTGATGGCTGCGCAGGGCTCAAAAATGACGAATAAGTACGCTGAGGGTTATCCGGGTAAGCGTTACTACGGTGGGTGTGAAAACGTTGATGTGGCAGAAGCTCTTGCTATTGAGCGGGCCAAAAAGCTGTTTGATGCCGATTACGCAAACGTGCAGCCGCATTCGGGTTCCCAGGCTAATGCGGCGGTTTATTTGGCCTGCATGAAGCCCGGTGAAACGGTGCTTGGTATGAGTTTGGCACACGGTGGACATTTAACGCACGGTGCAAAAGTTAATTTTTCAGGCTCGCTATATAACGCGGTTCAGTATGGTCTGGACGAAAGCACTGGTGAGATAGATTACCAGCAGGTTGAAGCGCTGGCGCATGAGTACAAGCCCAGCATGATAGTCGCAGGTTTTAGTGCCTATTCCCGAATTGTCGATTGGCAGAGGTTTCGCGATATTTCAGATGCTGTTGGCGCTTATTTAATGGCCGATATGGCCCATGTGGCGGGTTTGGTGGCAGCCGGTATTTATCCCAGCCCAGTCAATATTGCGGACGTTACAACCACGACCACGCATAAGACCTTACGCGGACCACGCGGCGGTCTGATTCTGGCCAAGTCAAATCCTGATTTGGAAAAAGCATTTAATTCTCGTGTATTTCCTGGGTCACAAGGTGGCCCTTTAATGCATGTGATTGCAGCAAAGGCTGTTGCATTAAAAGAGGCACTGAGCCCTGAGTTCAATAACTATCAACAGCAAGTGCTGGATAACTCACGCGCCCTGGTTGATGGGCTACTGAAACGAGGATTGGATATTGTGTCGGGTGGCACCGATAATCATTTGTGCTTAATTGATTTATCCGGCAAGGGCCTTACCGGTAAAGACGTGGAAGCGGCCTTGCATTCGGCAAACATTACGACCAACAAAAATGCGGTGCCGAATGACCCACAAAGCCCGTTTATTACCAGCGGTATTAGAGTCGGTACACCCGCGATTACCACTCGTGGCTTTGGTTTGACAGAGATGCAAATGCTTGCGGGCTGGATCGCCGATATTGTGGATAACATGGGTGATGAAAGTGTGATTTCGCGGGTCAAGCAAGAAGTTCTGGATACTTGTGCAAAATTTCCGGTTTATTCAATGCCTTAAATTTTGGGTCTCTTCCAAGCCCATTTCGGGAAACTTCTGAAAAGTGTGTAAAATCATACGGTAGGGACACTTTCGGGTGTCGCTGTAGTTTGACCATTAGTTTAGCTGGAGATAGAAATGCATTGTCCCTTTTGCCAGTTTCATGACACAAGAGTTATTGACTCGCGTTTAGCTAACGATGGCGATACCGTTCGCCGGCGGCGTGAATGTGAGTCGTGTGCGGAGCGTTTTACCACGATGGAAAATGCCAGCCTGAAATTACCCTATATCGTCAAGAGTAATGGGCAGCGTGAACAGTTTGATGAGGCCAAATTAAGGCGTGGTGTTGATCGTGCTTTGGAAAAACGGCCAGTGGGTGCTGATCAAATTGATTCCATGATGCACCGCATTCGAAACGTTCTTATGCAAAGCGGCGAACGTGAAATTCGTTCGGTTCAACTAGGCGAATTGATTATGTTTGAGTTGCGCAAGCTCGATAAAGTAGCCTATGTTCGCTTTGCTTCTGTGTATAGATCGTTTGAAGACGTGGATCAATTTAGTGAGGAAATTCAGCGCTTACAGAAGCGTGCATCTGACCGCAGTGGATTGCGAAAAGCCAAGAAAAAATAATGAGATTTAGCCCTTCAGATCATGAGTATATGGCGAAAGCCATTGAATTGTCGCAATTGGCTGAAGGTGATACACACCCAAATCCATGCGTGGGTTGCGTGATCGTAAATGATGGAATAATTGTAGGAGAAGGACATCACTTGAGGGCGGGTGTAGCACATGCAGAAGTTGAGGCGCTTATCCAGGCGGGTGATAAAGCTCGTGGCGCCACATTGTATGTGAATCTGGAACCATGCTGTCATCAAGGGCGTACACCTCCTTGCACCGACGCTATTATTCGAGCAGGTGTGGCACGCGTCGTGTGTGCCATGAAGGATCCAAATCCATTGGTATCCGGGGGTGGTATAGATGTGCTTCGAACGGCCGGAGTGGACGTTGAGTTCGGCTTGCTTGAGCCCGAAGCACGCTGGATTAACCGTGGTTTCATAACGCGCATGATGATCGGTCGTCCCTGGGTTGCGCTAAAAATTGGTGCGACGCTGGATGGTAGAACAGCGACCCAGGGTGGCGAAAGCCAGTGGATAACCGGCTCGGAGTCCCGTGAGGATGTACACAAACAAAGGGCTCGTTATTCGGCAATTATGACTGGTTCTGGCACCGTAGACGCGGATGACCCCCAAATGACAGTACGTTTGGTCGAGACCGAAAAACAACCATTACGTGTGATCGTGGATACGACTTTACGGATACAAGACCATGCACGAATTATTGGTGATGACGGTAACGCGTTGATATTGACCAGCAGCGATGATGAGACAAAGCGAGCTGAGCTTGAAGCCAAAGGTGCTGAGGTGGTGTCTATGCCAACGGATGGTACAAAATCCGGCCGCATAAACCTGCTGGCAGTGCTTGAAGAACTGGGTTTACGCGATCACAACGACGTATTTGTAGAGTGTGGCGGAAAGTTGGCGGGGTCTTTACTGGAAGGTGGTTTGGTGGATGAATTGCTAGTGTATTACGCTCCCAGCGTATTAGGCCATAGCTCAAGGGGTATGTTTGATATTAAAACGGTGGAAAATTTGGTCGATAGGCCACAGTTCAAGTTTCAGGATATTACAAAGGTGGGTGAAGATGTGCGAGCTCGCGCGGTCTATCCGCCTTCTATGGGTCTGATTGGGTGCTAGGAGTCGTACTCACACGTCCGTTACTGCTGTCGAGCCTATTGGCAATGCCCAATCATTGCCTGCGAGTCTCGCCCGGTGGTTCAAGGCTTCCTGTTTGGCTGAATCCCGCAATATTATACTGAGGGAGTATTAGTGTTTACGGGCATAATTGCGGGTACCGGTAAAATTAAACGCGTAGAGCCGCTTGCTGGGGATATACAGTTAGCAATCGAGGCTGATGTACTGGCGGATAAATCAATCAATCTCGGCGATAGTGTTGCAGTAAACGGTGTATGTTTAACCGTTGTTGCGCAAACCGACAATATTCTTCAGTTTGATGTGTCACGAGAATCGCTGAGCCATACGCTTATAGCTCAGTGGGGTGCTGGTACGATGGTAAATTTGGAGCCTGCATTAACACTTGATAACCGTCTTGGCGGACATTTGGTGTCGGGCCATATTGATGGCGTCGTGACCCTGCTAGAGTTGCTTAAGGATGCGAGATCGTGGAGGTTGCAATTTGAAATGCCAGCAAATCTGGCTAAATATATCGCCCGCAAGGGTTCGGTAACGCTGGATGGGATAAGTTTGACGGTCAATTCCGTGGGAAATAATTGTTTTGACGTAAATATCGTGCCTCACACATGGCAACAGACCAATTTAGCGAATAAAAACCCGGGAGACCAGGTTCATCTTGAAGTCGATTTAATTGCCCGGTATTTGGAGCGTTTATTGGGTGGCTACGAGAGAAATGATTCAGGTGGGGTTAGCGCAGAGTTATTATCGAGCAATGGATTTATTAACTAAAGTACGTTCTGGTTTAGCGTAAGAACGAGCGAAAAATTATGAGTATTAACACCATCGAAGAAGTGCTCGAAGATTACCGCCAGGGAAAAATAGTTATTTTTACTGATGATGAAGATCGTGAGAATGAGGGTGATCTGATGATGGCCGCGGACGCGGTTGATGCCGAAGCGATTAATTTTATGGCACGCTACGGACGGGGCCTTATCTGTTTAGCGCTTACCGAGGAACGTTGCGATCAGCTGGACTTGCCTTTAATGGTCGGTGAGAACGGAGCGCGGTTTTCGACTAATTTCACAGTCTCTATAGAAGCTGCTGAAGGTGTAACCACGGGAATTTCTGCCGCAGACCGTGCAACCACAGTGCGTGCTGCAGTTGACCGGCAGGCGGTACCTGAAGATATTGTTACGCCGGGCCATATTTTTCCAATCATGGCACGTTCGGGTGGCGTGTTGAGTCGAGCTGGGCATACAGAAGCTGGTATTGATATGGCGCGGTTGGCTGGGCGCGATCCATCCAGCGTCATATGTGAAGTATTAAACGATGATGGATCTATGGCGCGCATGCCAGATCTTAAAAAATTTGCCGATCAGCATCAGCTAAAACTGTGTTCGATTACTGAATTAATTCGGTATCGAATGCAGCACGAGCCGAGTGTCGAACGTGTGCACGAAATGCTGCTTGATACGGCTATTGGAGGCACATTTAAAAATCCGGTTCGGACTGTTGTATTCAATGATAAGGAATGTGACGAGACCCATATAGCGCTCGTGATCGGTGATATTGATCCCGAGGTGCCCATACCTGTAAGGGTGCATGTAGAATCTGATTTGATGTGTTCTATACTAACCTTACAGGGTCGCGATATATGGAGTCCCGACAGAATTCTCAGATTTTTTGAAAAACAAGGGTCGGGTGTGTTGGTTATTTTGAGATATGATCAAACAGATATAGAGGTTCTTAAAGAGTTAGAGGACTCGACCATTGAGTTTAAAAAGCCAGGTACTGGAGATAAGCATTTGCGTTTATTGGGTGCTGGAAGTCAGATACTGGCCGATCTTGGTGTCAGAAAGATGCGTGTGCTCGGTAAGCCAAAGAAAGTTCACGGTCTGAGTGGGTTTGAATTGGAAATTGTGGACTACATAACTGAAATTTCAGAATAGTAACGAGCAAAAATATTTTGAAGGAGCACTAGATGGCGTATAAGAAAATTGAAGGAGAATTGAACGGAAGCAGTCTTCGGTTAGCGGTGGTCTGCGGACGGTTTAACAGTTTTATTACTGATAACTTGCTGTCTGGAGCGATCGAGACTTTGGTTCGGCATGGTGTTCAAGAAAGTGCCATCACCGTGGTAAAGGTGCCGGGTGCATTTGAAATACCTGTTACGGTTAAGACCTTGGCAGAAAGCGGTGAGTTCGACGGCATCTTGGCGATTGGCGCGGTAATTCGAGGAGGCACTCCACATTTTGAGTATGTGGCAGGAGAATGTGTAAAAGGTATTGCTTCGGTGGCACTAAGCACGGGTGTCCCGATTGGATTCGGTGTGTTAACGGTTGATAGTATCGAGCAAGCCATTGAAAGAGCCGGTACCAAAGCTGGAAATAAGGGTGCTGAAGCTGCTGAAGCCGTGCTGGAAACCGCGAATCTGCTAAAAAAGCTTTAGTCAGCTTCAACAAGATATTGCCGTATATTGATAATGAGCCTCAAAAATTAATCGTAACGAGTAGTCCAAATGACTAAAACCGGGGCAGACTTACGCGTAAAAGCTTCAAACCAGGGTGCGCGGCACAAAGCGCGCAGGACAGCAGTCCAGGCGCTCTATCAATGGGATATTACTGAGCAGTCAGCGGATGATATACGTGACCATTTTATAGAAACCGAGGGCAGCAAAGGCGTTGACACTGCCTATTTAGCGATTCTGATCGCGGAGGTGCCGCAACATTGTAAAGAGCTGGAAAAGGCATTGGAACCCTATTTGGATCGAGCCGTTTCAGCATTGGATCCGATCGAGCGTGCGATCCTTCGAATTGGTTCCTATGAGCTAATTTATCAACCGGATGTTCCACCGAAGGTTGTGATCAATGAAGCCATCGAGCTAGCAAAAGTTTTTGGTGCTGATCACAGCTTTCGTTATGTAAATGGCGTGTTGGATAAGTTGGCCGCCGCGAGCCGCCGCTAGTGCTCTTTAAACCTGGACAGAGCACTCGTTTTTATTCGAGCTCCTAAATGGATGAGTTCGGTTTAATCCAGCAGTACTTTAAGCGCCAAAATATCCCGAACAGCAAGGTTATCCTGGGGGTCGGTGACGATGCGGCAATCCTCAAGGTATCTGAAGGGCAGTCATTGGTCGCTTGCGTTGACACGATGGTCAGCGGCGTGCATTTCCACCCCGATGTCTCTCCCAGCAGCCTGGGCTACAAGCTTGCAATGGTAAATTTAAGCGATATAGCAGCGATGGGTGCCACGCCTGTATGGGCTACTTTGTGCTTAACGCTACCTGGCATTGATGAAGCTTGGCTAGAATCGTTTTCAAATGGGCTTTTTGAGGCGTTGGATAAGTGCAACGTCCAATTAGTGGGCGGCGATACGACAAAGGGTCCAATGACTTTAAGTCTTCAATTGGGCGGGGAAGTTGTTCACGATAAAGCCCTGGCAAGACACGGTGCTACGGTGGGGGATGATGTGTGGGTAAGTGGCAGTTTGGGTGGCGCAGCATATGCCCTGGATTTGCTGGCCAAAAGTACGTCTATTGACACGCTTCAGTCAGGGTCACGGCTTCGATTGGAGCGGCCAGAAGCCCGTGTTGAACTTGGTTTGGCACTACAAGGGTTGGCCTCTGCTTGTATCGACGTTTCAGACGGCTTACTCGCCGACGCAGGGCACCTTTGTGCATCGAGCAAAGTCGCCGTCGATTTTGAGTTGAGTGCATTACCCTTGCATCCGAGCTTGTCCGAGTTGAATTCACCAGACATGGCCTTGCCTTATGCTTTGGCAGGTGGGGATGACTACGAATTGCTATTTACCGCAGGTTCAGCACAATGCGGCAAAATAGCCGAACTTTCGGGTCCATTGGGCATTGAACTCACAAAAATTGGCAGTGTATTGAATGGTGGAGTAATCCGGTGTTTATACAATGGTGCTGATGTGAGTGCCGACCACCAGCATTTGCGCGGATTTAATCATTTTTCGCCACATTAAAGGAGCCCAATATATGGCTGGAAAAAACCAAACAAGCGCTAATTTTAGTTTGCGAAACCCGGTACATTTTTTTGCACTTGGTTTTGGTGGTGGTCTGTTAAAGCCTGCACCGGGTACCTGGGGTACTCTGGTCGGGGTGCTGATTTATCTTTTACTAATCTCGATTCCTACGCCTGTTTATGTACTTCTGTGTGTTGTTTTATTTGTGGTCGGTATTTGGCTATGCGATATTGCCTGCCGTGATGCCGGTGTACATGATCATGGAGCCATTGTTTGGGATGAAATCGTCGGTTTTTTAGTGACAATGGCCTTTGTTCCCTTTAGTTGGCCTGCTTTGATACTTGGATTTTTACTGTTTCGATTTTTCGATATTCTTAAACCATGGCCGATTAGCGCATTAGATCGCCAGGTTGGTGGTGGTTTTGGAGTAATGGTCGATGACTTGCTTGCAGGTTTGTTTGCCGGAATCTTACTTTGGGCTATGTTTAATACTCTAGGCAGTTTTTTATAACGGTTGGTTATAGGGCACCTCTATTAATTCATGAATAAGCATTTTGAGTCCAATATTTGCCATCTCTGCGTTGCAAATCTTCGCAATAGCCAGCTATTACGTGCAATTTTCGCCTTGATATGACAAAGCTCGAATCTCAATCTGGCATATCCAGAATTAATAGAGGCACCCTATAAATGCGGGCAAATCTTCATATTAAGCAAGGCTGGATTCAAGGTATAGAACATGTGCCATCGGAAAATCATGACAAGCGCCCTACCGGGCAAGAACCAGAAGTCCTTGTTATTCATTGTATTAGCCTGCCGCCAGGGGAGTACGGTGGTAGCGAGATATGTGAATTTTTTCAGAATCGTCTGGATTGCTCAACACATCCATATTTTGAAAAAATCCGCAGTCTACGTGTTTCTTCTCATTTTCTGATAGAGCGATCAGGCCGCATTGTACAGTTTGTTAGTACCGAGCATTGCGCTTGGCATGCGGGGGTGTCAGAGTATCTCGGTAGAGCTGCCGTGAATGAGTTTTCTATTGGTATCGAACTGGAAGGCCTTGATGATACGACGTTTGAAGATGCTCAATACGATGCTCTGGGAGGCTTGTCTCGTGTCCTTATTGAGGCTTACCCACGACTCATGAGTGAGTCGGTCGTCGGGCATAGCGATATTGCCTCTGGACGCAAAACGGACCCAGGGCCCGGTTTTGATTGGACTCGCTATAAACAGTTGATTACTAACCTATAGGCGCTTCTTGAGTTTGCAGCATAAACCCCTATATATTTAAGTTCAGGACACTACATTAGATGCAATTTGAAGAACTAAAAAGTTGGATAGAGAACAATTTTCCTGATGCGTAAGGTGATTCGGGGAATTGGTATATTGATGATGATGGATTATCCGTGCAGATTCTCGCGGATCCGGGGCTTGGTCGAATGCGGATCATTATTGCCTTGACCAAGGTAAACGAAACTGACCCCTCTATCTACCCACGTTTAATGCAGGCTAACTTTGAGAGTACGCTTGATGTGCGATATGCCATTAGCAATGGCTATATATGGAGTGTGTTTATTCATCCACTGGAGTCACTTAGCAATGAGGCACTAGACTCTGGTTATCTTCAGGCGGTGACGGCGGCGCAAACTTTCGGGACTAGTTACACTTCGGGTGTAATGAATTTTGCTACGGGGGTAGACCCATCAGCAGCCGAATTTACCATGCTTCAGGAATTGAAACGTACCGGCCGATTAATGTGAGTGAATAGCCGCATGCAAGGTGGTAATGCTTCAATAACTGGATGTTAATTATGCTGCGAATGATCGTCGCACTCCTTGTGCTGCATTTATGTAGCATCCAGCAAGCGCATCCGGCATTCTCCAGTTCAATATTAAGTGAGGTTCAAGAAAAAGTTGATCTTGCTAACGGGACAATAGAGTTCATAGATGACCTTGGCTCGAGGGTTATTCTACAGGTGCCCGTTAAGCGCACGATTAGTTTGGCGCCTAATATTACTGAATTAGTGTTCAGCGCTGGCGCAGGAGATACATTGCTTGCGGTGAGCGCCCATAGTGATTATCCGACAGATGCTCTAGCTCTGCCGGTAGTGGCTAACGGTGGGTCTGTTAGTCACGAGGCCATTCTGCGTTTACGGCCCGATATCGTGCTTGTTTGGGCAAGTGGTACCGCGCCCGGTAATATAAACCGCCTCAAAGAGCTTGGCCTTACGGTAATCGCGATCGAACCCAGAACTTTCGAAGCATTAGAGCTTTGGGTTGTTCGCATAGGGAAGTTGGCTGGAACTGAAATCATTGCTCAGCACGCGGTTGAAAAATTTCGGGACATTCTCGCTATCGATGCAGGTATTTCCACATCAAGCGTTGACGAGTATGGAGCAACAGGCAGCGAAACCATTTTGGTCGAACTAAGCCAAAAACCTTTAATGGCACTGTCCGGAAAGCATTTGTTGGGTCACATTGCTAAAGCTTGTGGAGCGAATATTTTGTTTTCCGACAGTTTACAGATGGCTCCACTGATTTCCATAGAAGCGGTTTACGCACAGGATCCAGAGCTGATTATTCAGTTTTCAAGGGCTAATCCGCCCGAAAAAACTGCATGTATAACCGATAGCTATTGGCAAACACATCAGAGTTTGTCTGCCGTTAAAAATGGTTTTGTATGTCAACTAGATGGCGACTTGCTTACCCGGCATACCTTGCGAGCCGCTGAGGGTGCAAAACAGTTATGTGGATTGCTTGAGCGGTATCGACAACGAAACAGCCAATCTATTAAGCCATAGTTAAAACCAGAGTAAAACCACAACTAGGTTATAGTCAGGCTATAGTTAGGTAATGGTTAGGCAATGGTTAGGTAATAATTTAGGTAATAGCTTAGGTAATATTACGTTGAAGTAGCACTAATGAACGGTGCTTCTAATGATACCAACAGCAATCCCTTCGATGGCAAACTCTTGATGCTCGAGGTCTACCACAATAGGTTCATATGCGGGGTTCTCTGCAATTAATTCGACTAATTTGCTGTGCTCGCTCTCTCGCTTAAAGCGTTTAACTGTAACGCTATCATCAAGGCGTGCAACGACCACTTGATTGCTGTCTGCAGTAACCGCATTTTTAACCGCTAGTATGTCGCCATCCATGATGCCAATGCCTTGCATGCTGTCACCACGGATGCGCAGCAAATAATCGGGGGCATGGGAAAATACGCTGGTATCAACATTCACGTGCGACTCTATATTGCCGGTTGCGAGGATGGGTTCTCCGGCGGCCACAGAGCCTACAATTGGAAGTTTTTCGAAATCATTGTTAGCGGCCTTGGTGAAAGGTATTACGTTAGTTCTTGGGCTGCTCCTCGGTTTGTTATCAGTTGCCAACTGGGGTTTGTTAAAAGCAATAGCCGAGCTGGATTGGTGCTCGTCCAGCGCATGATCCGTCACCAACCGTATACCGCGAGAAGTTCCACTTTTGAGAATGATTTTGCCTTTTTTAGCCAGCGCTCTTAAATGATCTTCTGCAGCATTAGGTGAGCGAAAACCAAAATAATCTGCTATCTCAATACGCGTCGGTGGGGCACCGGTTTCAGTGATTGCTTGCTGAATAAAATCCAGTATTTCGGTCTGTCTTGCGGTTAGGTTTTTCATCTCAACACCTGGACAAAACTGTATGACTATGCGAAAACAGTAACATACTACTGGGTAAATAACCAGTTATGTTATGTTTGAAAGAGCGCTAGAGTGGCCTTTCGACCTATAGTTCCATTAATAGTGGCCTGCCGAGCGGGCAGGAGATGGCTATTTGAAGCCTTAAGTGCGGTTACGATACACGATGCGGCCTTTAGTCAAGTCGTATGGTGTAAGTTGAACCGTCACTGTATCCCCACGCAGTATTCGAATATAGTTTTTGCGCATTTTTCCCGAAATATGGGCATTCACTACGTGACCATTTTCGAGTTCAACTCGGAATTGGGTGTTGGGAAGAGCGTCAATGACGGTTCCCTCCATTTCAATCTGATCTTCTTTTGGCACTCACGCACTCGTTTGTATAGTCAAATTAAGCGGGCGTATGATGCACCATACGTGCCGAGCAGTAAAGGGGGGAACTTGTGGTCAGCAGCGTTGGGATGAAATAGATTTGGCTCGGAAACCATCCCGTAACCCATAGAGTGGCTTCGAAATAGTTTTAAGGGGGTGGATTTTCAATCTGAATCCACTGTTGATTCAGGTAGAACTCAAGCGGTGCGAAACGTGTCTTATAACTCATTTTGTCAGAATTTTCGATCCAATAGCCTAAATACACGTAGTCTTTCTGCATGCTGCGTGCTTCATTAATCATTCCCAATACTGCCAAAGTGCCCAGACTCCTGCTATGTAAATCGGGATCAAAAAAGGTATACACGGCAGATAAGCCATCGTCCAGGCGATCAATAACGCTAACGGCGACGAGCTTGGCGTCTAGATAGAAACAATTGAACCAGGTGTCAGTATTTTTCGATATTAAAAATTCACGGTAGCGCTGAGGGTCATCGTCACACATTGAGCTCTCTGGATGCCTTGATTTTTGGTATTTCAAATACAATTCAAAATGCTCAGCATCGTGATCGGCATTGGTTCGTTCCACTACAATGTCTTGATTTTTCTTTATCACACGGCGCTGGCTTCTGTTCGGTTGGAAATCGTTGACCGGAATTCGGACTGAAACGCAAGATTTACAGACATCGCAATGCGGGCGGTAAATCATGTTTCCGCTGCGTCGAAAGCCATTGCGTGTGAGTTGGCTTATCGAAGCTAACGAATGTGAATATTCCGGGTCGACAACCAGAGAGGTCGAAATTTTCGAATCCAGATAAGGGCAGGGCTCGGGAATAGTCAAATACAAGCCGATTTTCGAAACGCGGTCATTCATACCGGGAGCTCTACCTGTTCAGGCCACGTTGCCCAAACAGTTTCGTCAATGGTTTGTTCAATTGCCTCTTCAAGCTCGCGAAGATATTCGTTTCTGGATAGCTCGCTCGCGCCCATGCTAAGCAGGTGTGGCGAGCTAACCTGACAATCAATGAGCTTGAAACCCGCTCGATCCAGTTCTTTGCAAATGCTCACCAGTATGAGTTTAGAGGCATTTGAAACGGTGCTAAACATGCTTTCGCCGAAGAAGATGCGGCCAATGCTAACGCCGTATAACCCGCCGACAAGTTGATCTTGCCGCCACACCTCAAAAGAGTGCGCGTGACGGTCCTCGAATAGCCGTTTATAGGCAGATTTCATCCCTTCAGTAATCCAGGTGCCGGGTCCGTCTTGTTGTACTCTGCGTTGTGCGCAGCCATCAATTACGCCTTCAAAATTCCGGTCACAGCTTACTGTTAACTCAGTGGTCCGAACAAATCGGCGCAAACTTCGGCTAATATGAATCTCTTTTGGGTACAACACCGTTCTTGGGTCAGGTGACCACCATAAAATAGGTTGGTCCTTATTAAACCATGGAAAAATACCGCTTTGATAAGCTTCAAGCAGCGTATTGGATTCTAGATTACCTCCTGCGGCCAGTAGACCATCTGCCCCAGCGAGTCGAGGATCAGGAAATCTCAAATGTTTGGAAAGTTTTGCTTTCACGGGTACGGTTTTACTCAGCGATGCGTCATACAGTTTAGGACACTGCACTAGCCTTTTGTATTGGCCCGAAAAGGGGAATGTGCGTGCAGTAATTCTGTATATCGGTCAATGTGGTCGTTTTCTTCGACGGTATATTGCTCGACAGCACTCATGAATCGTGGGTTACTCAACCAATGGTAGGAGTATGTCTTTACCGGCAATAGCCCCCGAGCGAGTTTATGTTCTCCTTGAGCGCCAGCCTCAAACAACTCCAAACCATTTTTTATACAGTACTCGATGGGTTGATAATAGCAAGTTTCAAAATGCAAGCTGTGGTAATCATCGTATGCCCCCCAGTAACGACCATAAAGTGCATTATCGCCCAAGTAGAAGAGCCCGCCAGCGAGCAACTGGCCGTCAAACTGTGCAAACATAAAAATTACCGATTCCGGCATCGTGGTGGTGATGCGTTCGAAAAACTCACGATTTAGATATTGGCGTGCGCCATAGCGACGAATGGTTCGAGTATAGAAGCGGTACATTTCACTCGTATACTGTTCGGTTATATCTTCGCCGCCGATCACCAGGTATTTAATACCTGCATCTGAAACACGGCGTCGCTCACGACGGATATTTTTCCGTTTTTTATGCGACATGTCGGATAGAAAACTATCGAAATTTTGATAACCTTGATTACGCCAATGAAATTGTGTGCCGGTGCGCCGGGTAATTCCTGAGTTCAATAAAAAATTATCGTCTTCCCCGGTGGTGAATAACCAGTGAATGGATGAAATGTTTTCAGATTTTGCTAATTGAAGGACTTTTTTGAGTAGTGTTTGACGTACCGTTGCGCCATTCTCAATACCGGGTTTTACAATCAATCGCGCGCCATTGACAGGTGTGAAGGGAATTCCGCATAAAAGTTTCGGGTAATAGTCCAGACCGGCGCGATGGTAAGCATCGGCCCAGGCCCAATCAAAAACATATTCACCATAGGAGTGGTCTTTTAAATACAGGGGCATCACACCCACCATCTCTTGTTTCTGCTTGTCGGTATAAACGACGAGATGTTGGGGCGACCAACCGGATTCCGGACCAATACATCGGCTGTGTTCGAGTGCGTCAAGAAACGCGTGGCATGTGAACGGGTGTTTGACGCCAACGCAGCTATCCCAGTCGGTGGCGTTTACGGTCGAGATGCTCTCAATTACTTCGGCGAACATCGCAAAATCTCCGTGAAGGATCCTAGTGCTCCTTCAACATAGGTTTGCGTAATCAGCGAGTTGCGAAGCGTTTGGCCGCTAGGCGGGGCTCGCAGGTAATGGCTACTCATTGCCAAGAGGCTCAACAACGCGGATGAATGCTTCGCAACTCGCCCGAAGGGAGTGAACCAGATAATCCAATACGGCGTTGCAGTCTTTGAAAAGGACCTGCCATTTTCTTCAAACTGCGTCTTGTCTTGAATTATCTGGTTCACTCTGATTATGCAAACCTATGTTGAAGTAGCACTAGTGGTTAAGTTACATTTGCAAGATCAATGTAACCAACCCAATTGTTTTTTGCCAGTTTTCAATCAAATGTCTTTACCAAGAATTGCATTAGCGCAAATTAATACACTTGTCGGTGGCGTGGATCAGAACGTCGAAAAAATTGTGGCAGCCGCAACGGAA
>JABJKL010000051.1 GCA_018660405.1 Pseudomonadota bacterium
TCAGATAATCTCTCGTTCACTTTCCCGGTCGCCCAGCTAGCAATACGCGCCTGGAACGAGCTTTAACTGCCGAAAACAGCCCCAAAGGGGCGCGTCTGTTCTCCGCTATAATCCAGAATACGTCCCGGTAGCTCAGCTGGATAGAGCAGCCGCCTCCTAAGCGGCAGGTCGGAGGTTCGAATCCTCTTCGGGACGCCAGTTCCCTAATGAGACCCCGTAGGGTTTTATTAGGGAACTGGTATTCTGAATCCGGGTTCAACCTCCCCAGGTTCACAATTTCGCCGGACGCGAAATTGCACGGCCAACGGCCGCCCCGAAGGGGTGAGTCTCATAGATGAGACGAATGCAATCCTCTTCAGTCTGATCTCCTTAGCCCTTTACTCCTCAGAATACCGCAACACCCAAACCCCCTGGTTCTTGTGGCTGACAAAGATATTGCCGCGAATATCGACCAGCACGTCTTCACTCTGCAACACAAGTGCGCCTCTGGGTAGCGGCCCGCGCCGTTCCCATGGATCTGGCGGCAGGAACCAACCCACTTCCTGAGGATTGACCGGAGTCGAGATATCGTAAATCCGTAAACCACCATTGAAGTAAGTCAGGTAAACGAGGTCATCCTGATTCTTGACCAGTGAATTGTGCTGCAATTGATTCTGGTTATGTGGGCCGAATCGCCCGCCGTGAGTACAGAAATAATCAGGCGATTCACCTTCCGGCGGCTGTGGCACGGGAAACTGTGATATCAGTCTGGGCTGGCTCACATCGGAGACATCCACGAGTCCCGCAAAGTTCAGAGCTTCCTGACATTCCTCGGCAATGGCTTCGCTATTAACAATCACAAGATTCCTTTCCAGATACGGCGTGGTGGTATGCACCGACAAATGGGTGGGGCCAAACGGTGGAGAGAAATCCAGACGGCCAATCTCTTCGATATTCGCCGGGTCTGAAATATCCGCGATGATAAATCCGGCACCGCCAAAGGGTAAAAATGCGTGGTCGCCACGCACATCCGCGGGGCCGTGTAGTCGCGCCCTATCGTAGGGATCGGGATCCGATTTCAGCAGACCACCCGGTTGGTATCTGCCAGCTTCCACAGGATTTGTCGGATCCTCAATATCCACGATCATATACATCTCGCCCCGATAATCTGGATGGTTGGCGGCCAGATGCATGTAACGCCCGCCAAAATAACCGTTGCGGTGGGTGCCTCCGCCACTGGTGAAACTACCAATTTGTTTCGGATTCAGAGGATCATCAAGACTCCATATCAGTACCGCTTCCGGTGCATGGGGCGACTCTGGATCACCACCCCAGCCTGCTGAGAGCGCGTTCAACGAAGTAATCATGAGATTGTCGGCGATATCGATCTGCCAGGTACTGGTGTTTTCCGGGCCCTCAATAAACTTCACCATTTTGGGATCGGCGGGATCGGTAACATCAAATATGCTCCAGCCCCGATGAAAAAAGTTGGATGTATACATGTACCACCGGTCACCATCCTGCAAGAGCGACATCTTGAAAGGCGAAGCACCCTGTGCATCAACATAACCGACCACTTCGATGTTCTTGCCGCGATAACCTGCGGGTATTGGATCGGCTAACACGGCGGTGGTGAGCCCAAATGAAAGAACAACAGCGAGTGTTGCGCGCGAAACCATAGTCAATAATTTTTTCATAATTAGATAGGAAGTATCACCCTCGTATTCGTTTGATTAAAATTTACGGTTAAGGCCTTTAGATAACTGAACTAAAAATCTGAGTGTCGGGTTCTTTCTGTCGCAACTTTTTATCCAGTGCCATACAAACATTTCGAACAAATGGTCGCCCGGCCTCTGTGACCTTCAATCCGTTCGGACTTATCCCCACCAAATGATCCGACACCATTTCTGACAAAACATTTTCCAATTCCTGGTGATCGTTGTAGCTGGAATCCCAGCTCGTTTCCATTTTGCACATTACATCCAGGATGAGCTTTCTGATTAAAAGGTCTTCCTGCGTTAGCAGATGACCTCTAAACACCGGCAATTTGTTCTCGTCAATTAGCTTATTGTATTCCTCTACCACTTTTACATTTTGAGCAAAAGCGCTCCAGGAATCACTAATAGACGATACTCCTAATCCAATCAGAACCTTTGTTGCGGCCGGGGTGTATCCCATAAAATTCCGGTGGACAGTTCCTGCCTGTACCGCCTTGTAAAGTTCATCCCCAGGCAGTGCGAAGTGATCCATGCCAATTTCCAAATAACCTGCTTGGGCAAACATTTCTCGTCCTTTTTCATAGAGCGCCCTTTTCTCGCCGTCGGACGGAAGATCTTTATCGACGTAGCTTCTTTGACCCGGCTTTATCCAGGGCACATGCGCATAGCTATAAAAAGCAATTCTCTCCGGTCGAAGGCTGCTTACTTGTTTAATGGTCTCTTCAATGCCTTCCAACGTTTGATAGGGCAAACCAAAGATCAGATCATAATTTATAGAGGCGTAACCAATTTTCCTTGCATCTTCGGTGACTTGCCTTACTTGTTCGTAAGTTTGAAATCGATTAATAGCCGCCTGAACTTTCTCGTTAAAATCCTGAATCCCCAAGCTAATTCTGGTGAAGCCAAGCTCATACAAGCAGATCAGATGTTCATGGTTTGTATTAGCGGGATGCCCCTCAAAGCTAAATTCCGGATTCGGATGAACCACCGCTTTTTGCAGAATTCCGGTAATTAAAATATTAAGATTTTCCGCCGTAAAAAAAGTAGGGGTGCCGCCGCCCAGATGAATCTCTTTAATAGTTGGTTTGGATCCCAAAATATCCAGATAAAGATCCCATTCCTTTAAAAGCCTGTCGATATAAGGGCCTTCGACTTCGTGTTTAACGGTAATTCTTGTGTTGCAGCCGCAATAAGTACAAAGTGACTCGCAAAATGGTAGATGGATGTACAAGCTTATCCCCTCTTCGCTTTCCTTCGTGCTGAGGAAAGTTTGCTTCAAGCTCTGCTTCCATTTCTCCACTGAAAATTTTCCCTCGTCCCAATAAGGTACCGTCGGGTAGCTGGTGTACCTGGGTCCGGGGACATTATATTTTTCGATCAATTCAGAAGAAGCGGTCATATTGCTAAATTATATCCGTTTAAAAAGTTTTTCTACTGCGTTTTTGCAGGTGAGTACCGGTTTGTTGCCACCATAAATCTCGGAAAGTTCATCGCGTTGAGTGTATTAGCAAAATTGACTTCCACAAATTCCTTTGCCAGTCCCATATCAGCTATAGATTCCTCATCTATTCGTAATAGGTCAGAATATCGTAACCGGACGGGTCTATGGGTCTTAACAATAAAGTGCAACGGCCGCTATTACCCGTATTTTCTATTTTACTACGAATCCTGACGTAAACAGTGCGAGTATTGTATGCTTGCCGAATTCTGCAGAACTGTAATCGCCAATTACTGTACAAAACCCATTAATGGTGCCAAAACTTATTACTAAACTACAACCACTTAGGAGATCAACCATGCAATTTCTAGGAGATCAACCATGCAATTTCTTGATGAATACCAACCACACACCTACGCATTACTACGCATCATAACGGGATTTTTATTCATATGGCATGGCACCCAAAAGCTATTTGGATTTCCGGTCGAATACCCGTTCGAATTGTCAACGCTTACCTACACTGCTGCTGGTATCGAAATTATTGGAGGTGCGTTAGTAATGATCGGTCTTGCTACGCGTCCGGCCGCATTTATCTGTAGCGGCACCATGGCTGTGGCTTACTGGATGCGACACGGAATGAATGACTTTTTTCCAATTCTCAATAGAGGTGAGCTAGCTATTATGTTTTGCTTCGCGTTCTTGTACATTGCAGCTAAAGGAGCGGGCATCTGGTCTTTGGATAAAAAATAATCCTTATTGAATTTGCAAAATGAGGGGGATTGCGCAGATCTCGAACAACCCTGTCGCAATCCCTTTTTAGCAGAATTTTACTATCTGCTAAAAAGTGCCAACCCAAATATAATCGTCTAGCACGGTAAGCTGCGCCAAGGATGAGGTTGAACGAGACTAATACAGCCCTACATCGCGTAGCGTTTCTAAAATAAAAAACTGGTATGCTCCACAATTGCATTAATAACATGGCCACTATGGTCGAGAATGGAGGAGGTCCTTGCTAGGACGCGTTGCACAAGTCTGCCATGTTGTATCAGCCTTCTGGGTTGTGGTGCTGGCGTTGATCATATTCGTCGACGTAAGCGGTCGTTACCTGTTTAATGTGCCTTTATTAGGTGCCGTAGAAGTCATCAAAAACTCGGTTGTCTCCATTACTTTTCTTCAAATACCCCTTGCCATCTATCGGGGTAAAATGATCAGGACCACTCTGATCTATGATGCGGCAAGTCCCCTTATCAAAAAACATCTGAGATCCTTTGCCAATATCCTGGGACTGCTATTCTTCCTGGGAACGGCCTTCAGTTCGTGGGGGCCGTTTGTCGAAGCCTGGGCTATTGGCGAATACGAAGGCGAAGGTGCGCTTCGCGTACCCACCTACCCTGTACGATTCCTGGTCGCACTGACGTCCGCATATGCGGGGTTCGTCTATATGTACCTGCTGTACCTTGACTGGACCGGCCAATTATTGCCAGAAAATGATAAGGCCGCCAGCGCCTAACCAATTTAGACAACCAGCTTACTAAGAGAAATAACAAATGGGCCCGGAAGTAGTCTTTTATTCGTTCGCGATTTTGATCACACTGGTTCTAATTGGTGTGCATATTGGTATAGCACTTGGCGTAACCAGTGTTCTGGGCGTTTATCTCATCACCAACAATGTAGATATTGCGCTCTCTACACTCGGCACCACCGCTTACGAATCGATACGTAATCATGCACTAGCCGTCATCCCTTTATTTATGTTGATGGGGGAAATTATCAGTCGATCCGGATCTGCGACCGACCTCTATATGCTCTGTGACCGAGCACTACGCAAACTACCTGGCCGCCTGGCTGTAGCGACGGTCATTGGCAATACGGCGTTTGCCGCGGTATCCGGGGTCGCGATCGCCTCGGCAGCGACGTTCAGCCGTATCGCCTACCCCGAGATGCGCAGGATGGGATACAAAAAGTCGTATGCGCTGGGGGTCATCACGGGTAGCGCCTGCCTTGGAATGTTAATACCGCCCAGTGTGCTTATGATTATATGGGCAATACTGACCGAGGGTTCGGTCGGTGCGCTTTTCATCGCCGGAATTATACCGGGTCTTCTGCTTGGGCTTACATTCGTCGGTTATTGTGTCGTCGCCGCCATGTTGGACCCATCGAATGCACCAGCGGCTGATCAAGCCCATGACAAACAATTGCAACAAGATGCGGTTGGATCTGAAATCATCGGTGCACTTGGTGTAGTCACACTGATTCTTGTCGTACTGGGTGGCTTGTGGGGAGGAATATTTACACCAACCGAGGCCGCCGGATTTGGTGTCCTGTGTAGCGTCCTTATTGGCTGGATCAAGGGGATGCGCAAACAGGCTTTTATGGATGCCATTTACGACGCAGGACGATCAACAGCACCGATTATGTTCCTGTTAATTGCCGGCTCTTTATATGCAAGATTGTTGGCCATGAGTGGCGGCATCAACCTGATTCAGGATATGTTTGTTGGGTCTGGCCTATCTGTTATTGGCATAATGCTTATCATGACCGTGGTCTGGCTACTGCTGGGCGTGCTTATTGATTCCATCTCTGTGGCCCTGATAACCGCACCCATCTTTTTCCCAATCGCTGTTGCCGCAGGTTTCGATCAAATTGCGTTTGCTATTTATGCGATTCTTGTTATCGAAGCCGGCTTGCTAACCCCGCCAGTCGGCCTGTTGGTGTTTACCGTCAAAGCCGCTGTGCCTGATTCGTCTATAACACTTGGGGAAATATTCAAGGGCGCTATTCCTTACTGGATAATGCTGCTAACCGTTGCGTTGTCGATTCTGGCCTTTCCGGAGTTGGCATCCTGGTTGCCCAACAAAATATTTTGAAAAACCTTAGCACGATTGTTGTTTTGTCCTCTCGCGGCGTTAAAAACGTACTCAATCGGTCATTTATGCAATATAAACTCCCTCATTCCGTGCGTTTTTGCCTTGCCAGAGAACCAAACCCCTGCTCGTGCAAAGGTTTCGCTCTTATCGATAAATAAGCGTCGCGGAAACCTTAGTTATACCAACGCACCACACCCATTACTCCGTCTACACCCACTTGTGCGCCATCGGGTATTTTATCGGTAGCATCAAGCACACCAAGCACCATAGGAATACCACGCTCACGTGCGAGGGATGCCAGATGTGAAGTGCTACCACCCAGCTCTGCTACAACACCAGAAACACGTGGTAAAACCTGGCTCAGCGCTGGGCCAGCGACTTTAGTGACCAGTACATCGCCAGGCGCCACGCGCCCGAGCTCACATTCACAATTGATTACACAGGCTCGGCCACTACCCCAACCAATGCCAGATGGATGTCCTTTTATTCCGGGATGGCGTAACCAGATCTCATCCGGAACCACTGCTGGCTCCATTTCCAGAGGGCGTGCCTGAAGCAATTTGAAACCGGTGTCGTCAAGCGACCATTCAATTTCGACAGAACAACCGAGCAAGTCTTCTGCCTTGAGCATCATTTGGGCCAGTTCTTTTACCTGAATTTTGTCGAGGCATGGCTCAACAGCCATCTCTTTGGATATAGCCTCTGCACTGGGCTCAGCATGGTGTTGGCAAGATACACTGTGTTCTTTGCGGCCCGCGGCCACCTCTATAAGGTTACCCTCGCGTGATAGCTCGTAACGGTCGGGCACAATCTCGCCTTGGGCGATAGCCGAACCAAGACCCCAGGTCGCGGTCACCGCCATACTACCGTCAGCGGTAAGACTCATTCCACCGCCTGAGACACGTGCCTCGACCAGCGGCTGAATAACCAGCGCCATGGCCGTGTCGGCCGGATTCATTTCGTGGGTTTCCATATATTGCCGCGCCCTTGACGACCAAAGTGCGGCCCAACATGCACGTATTGCAGTAAGAAAATCTTCCTCATTTTGCAAACCAAGAAAACTTTCAAATTGCCCGGCAAACAACGAGCCAGCGCTATCTTCTAACAACGAAGATGAACGAACCACTACCGGCACATCTGAATTTTCAGTCAATTCCCGGTACGCAGCCAGCAGCTGTTCAAGAACTGGTTGTACAATTGGCTGATCAAAAAGACCAATTCTCACCTCGGCGATGTGGCTGCGAGCCTCAACAGGGTCCAACTCGGCTGCAGCGCGCGCGGGCTTATCCAGGCCCAATGACGCCAACTGCAAACGGTAGGCTTCGGCATCGACACCGAAACCGCCTGCAATCGGTAAGCCCGCTTGCCCGAGTAAAGCCTGATTTGCGGCCTTGGGCCCAAAACGACCGGCATCCACTGCCGCGGGATCACTAAGTCTAATAACAAGTTGAGTCATGCTGTTTTTAATCATTGAAGGTAATTTCTAAAGATTATGTCCATAAGATATATCTCGCGAGGTCTTACCTCGCAAGAATCGTCCAACGCTGCGATCTGATTCACAGTTAGCACTCCTTCCCTCTTCCTTCTTCCGTGGAGAAAGGCAGGGAAGGAGGTCACACCAAAACGGGTTTAGTCTCTATATCCAGTAATGGGATCAACAACCGTGATCTCTTTAACCGGGAAGTTAGAAACAATCTCGACTCGGTCTTCATGCACGATGAGCATCTCCTCTATTCGTACACCAAACTCTAACGGTTTACCGTGCTGGGTTTCCAACGCGAATACCATGCCAGGTTTGATTTCGACCGGGTGATCGAGAGACCAAATACGCGAAATGACAGGAATATCGTACTGTGCGAGCCCGAGGCCATGGCCCCAAAGGTTCGCTGCAGCCTGATCTTCTTCTTCATAACCCCAAACTTTCTTGGCAGATGGCCATTTTTCGGCAATCTCGCGTGTTGTTGTGCCGACCTTAACCGCATCAATGGAATCATATAACCATTCCAATGCAGTCGCGTAATAGTCCTTCATCTCCTGGGTCGGTTCTTTGCCAACACAGTAGGTTCGGTAGTAACAAGACTTATAGCCATTCCAGGTGAGGGCAGCTAAATCCATAAACGTAATATCGCCGGGCTTGATAATGCGATCAGAAAAATTACGCCAATTAGGCCAGGTGTTCGGACCTGAAGAAACAATAACGTCTTCAACATCTTCCATGCCAGCAAATGAATACAAGTATTTCATTATATGGGCAGTCACCTGATTTTCAGTGATACCCGGTCTAAGGAACTTCATTGTTTCCCAATGCGCAGCATCGCCAATAGTGCCGACCATGCGCATGCATTCTTGTTCGTCTTCGTTTTTAATAGC
Organism: Pseudomonadota bacterium; assembly: GCA_018660405.1. Lineage (GTDB taxonomy): Bacteria > Pseudomonadota > Gammaproteobacteria > Arenicellales > Arenicellaceae > UBA10349. The sequence continues at coordinate 8,376 of JABJKL010000051.1, forward strand.
ACGAGCTTCCATCATTGCTGTCATGCCGTCTGTCCAGGTGATATCTGCAGCTTCAAAACCACGGGTCATATTGATATCGACAAAATCCACACCGAGCTTCTCACCTTCAACACCATGCCGTTTCATTTCATATAAAATAGCATCGGTGAACTTCTTAACCTGACTTGTGGCTGCACCCCCGGCCGCTCCCTTTATCCAGCAATAGGAATAACGAATATTCTCTTCTGGAATCCACGGGCAATGTCGTTTGATCTGAACGCCGATGTCGCCCTGTTCGAACAAAATAGGTGCGCCATCACCACACAATAATGCGTAGCGTAGCCCAGGTTTTAGTCTGCACCAGCCAGGTGTAACCGTGGCGGTGATGTAGCGAACGTTTTCGTCATACATACACAGCATGGCACCCAGCCCGTGCGCCTTCATCCTCGCTCTGGCACTCTCCAATCGATACGTGCGCAGTCGCTCCCAGTTAATACGTTCCTGCCAGTCTACGCCAGCAATGCCAAAATCAGCCATCTTTATCTCCAGTAATAATAGTAATCATCAGGACGGTTGGGGTACCGTGCCGTTGTATGATCGTGAAAGTTTTATCGCGAAAGCTCTATAGTAAAGTCGTGTTGTCCACGACAGTAGGTTAAGTTTTAGCCTTTTTGAAAAAAGCGTTCGATTCGCGGATGGCGATAATATCATATTGAGTGCTTTTCACGATTGTTATTTTTTGTCTCTAACAGCGTTAACAACGTGCTCATATTGATCAATTCAAATACGGTTACGCCCACTTCCCGGATTGCACCACCACAACGCGATATGTTATCGTTCGCGCCCCTCGCAGCCTGGACACAAGAAATGGCTTTATCAGGCCATTGATATTGGGTGGTATTGAGTATCTCTCCAATATTTCCGCGCAATTAATTTTAGTATAGATACAGCATTATTTTACACTTTTACACTTTTACACTTTAAGGAGTATTCATCATGAGTGACCAACCCTGGAAAACTGACGACTGTTTTGTAAGCCCCTGGAACTTCGCCCCAGAGGTATTAGAGAACCTGCATTTTCCCAAGCAGATTAAGATTCATGATGTAACTCTGCGTGATGGGGAGCAACAGACCGGAGTCGCCTTTGACAAGGACGACAAGATTCGTATTGCTGAAGGACTCGCAGAAGCTGGTGTACACCGAATTGAAGCAGGCATGCCTGTTGTTTCACCACAAGATGCGGCCGCAATAACAGAAATCGTAAAACGTGATCTTGGGCCACAAATTTTCTCCTTCTCGCGCTGCATGGTAGATGACGTAAAACGTGCTATCGATACCGGCGTCAATGGCGTAGTGATGGAAGTTCCATCGAGCGAGCACATCATCAAATATGGCTACGAGTGGCCAATGGAAAAAGCGATCGATTTATCTATTGAGTCAACTGCCTTCGCCCACGAGCAGGGTCTGGAGGTGGTGTTTTTCCCGATCGACTTTACCCGCGCAGATATGACCTGGGTACTGAATCTTATTTCCAGAGTAGCCGACGAAGGCCACATGGATTCGCTAGCTTTGGTAGACACCTTTGGTGCAACGTCCCCTCATGCGATGCAATACTTCGTACGGCAGGTGAAAGCAAGGTTTCCGGATACCCCGCTGGAAGCCCACTTCCATATGGACTTCGGCATGGGTGTAGCTAACACCATTATGGCATTGGCGGAAGGTGTGGAAGTTGTGCAATCAACGATACTGGGTATTGGTGAACGTGCTGGTAACACTCCTTGGGAAGAAACGGTGCTCGCATTGCTGACACTTTATGGCATCGATGTTGGTGTTAATTATGACAAGCTATACAAACTTGCACTGATGGTCTCAGAGATGGCAAACCATCCTATTCCGGCTAGCAGGCCAGTGGTTGGTGAACATGCCTATAACGTCGAATCCGGCATCATTGCCACATGGCTATTAAACTGTGGTGATGAGCGTGTCACCGAAGTATTCCCGTATCGCCCATCACTGATTGGACGAGATGACCCACAGGTGGTCATGGGCAAGGGCAGCGGTATCGATTCTGTCAAGCACTGGTTGCAGCGTGCGAACATCGAGGCAAGCGAAGAGCAAGCGATGGAAGTCCTGGGCGCCGTGAAGGGTTGGGGGCTCCAGTACAAACGCCTCATGACACAAGAGGAGTTTAACGAGCTGGCAAAAGGCGTTCTTCCTGACCAGGCAGCCTAGCCCCCCGTAGACAGCTACTCTTAAGACGCGGCAGACGCCTTCCCGGCGTTTGCTGCCGTCTGCGGATTCAGTTCACATGCCTGTTCCCAGGTAATGATACTAAGCGTACGAACAAAACTGCCAGCACCCACATTCTCAGCGCACCACAATCCGAGTTCCACGATTTCGGATTCCGTGAAATGCTCCTTTAATTCCGCATAAAAAGCATCGTCATCGGCTTTAGCAATATCGTGTTTTAAGTAATCCGCAAATCGCAAAGCCAATTTCTCGCGCACACTGAAGACATCACTGTTTTCGTAATCCCATACCTGTTGAATTTTGTCTTCTAGCAATCCCGCGTCTTTGGCGGCGGTTGAACGCACCGTGCTGCAATAGCCGCAAGTGTGCTCAAACGCAATCTTCACCCGGCACAGTTCCTTTAAGTCCGCTGGTAGCTCTCCTTCCAAAGCAAACGCGCGCCAGTACCGATACCACGCCAAACCCGCGGGACTTTTGAATAATACGCGCAGCACACGCGCATCTGGAGAACCGGCTTTTTCCGCCAGTTCCAGGAACTCTTCTGCTTCAGTGGTTAATTCTTCATCGTTGAGATACTTTAAACGTGGCATATAATTCTCCAGAGAAAGTCTTTTCTAATAGGGTTAATTTTACGTGAACGATTTATGTTATGCGGATTGCGCCAGATGGACTGAATAGTTGCTAAACAATCAGGCGTTTAGCGTCGCCAGAACACGTTCGGAGGTAAGTGGCATATGCCGTATGCGCTTGCCGGTCAGCCTATTGAACGCATTGGCAACAGCGCCACCA
>JABJKL010000171.1 GCA_018660405.1 Pseudomonadota bacterium
GAATGTTGTATTTGGCGATTCCTGGGCATCAGGTTGATGGCAGAGATTATATTTCCGCCGCGATTGCGGCAGGCGCCGTTGCGGTGGTTTATGAGGCCCAGAACTACTCGTTAAATGAGTATGAGGTGCCTTGCTATCCCGTGTCTGATTTGGGCAGTCATATCGGCGTTATCGCAAGTCGCTTTTATGACGAGCCATCAAAGTCGATCAAAGTTATCGGGGTGACCGGCACCAACGGCAAAACGACCGTCGCCATGCTGTTAACGCAGGCACTCACGCATCTTGGATGCTCTACCGCTTATTTAGGCACATTGGGTGCTGTTTTGGGAACCAGGGTGAATTCGACCGGGCACACAACGCCCGACCCCATCAGTTTTCAAAAACAACTGGCCGATTGGGTCAACAAGAGTGTTGAATACGTATGTGTCGAGGTGTCTTCACACGCGCTGGATCAGGGGCGGGTGGATGGTACGCAGTTTGCGGGTGCGATTCTAACCAACCTCACGCACGAGCATCTTGATTACCATCAAACCATGCAGCGTTACGCGGATGCAAAGGCGCAGCTGTTTTTAGAGTTAGCGCCAGTTTGGTCGGTGCTCAATCTGGAGGATACGTTCGGGCAACGACTTGCTGATGAACCATCTATCAAAAACAAACGAACCTACGGGGCGCTAGCCGATATTCGCGCGATTGATATACAAGAAGAGCTGTCTGGTTTGTCGTTTACGATTGTAGATGGCGAACAACAGTTCGATGTCCTGACGGGTCTTATTGGCGCGATTAATGTACCAAATGTGCTTGCTGTTTATGCAGCTTTAGTTGAATTAGGTTTTGCGCAGGCTGAAATTATTGATGCGATTATGCAGCTCACCGCGGTGCCGGGCCGGATGGAGCTGTTTAGAACCCGCAAATCCCCAAGCGTGGTGGTCGATTATGCGCATACACCTGATGCACTTGAACGTGCACTGATGTCTCTGCGAGCTCACTGCAAGGGTTTGCTTTGGTGTGTGTTTGGCTGCGGGGGTGATCGCGATGTTGAAAAGCGGCCGATGATGGGAGCGATAGCCGAACGCCTTGCTGATGAAGTTCTGATCACAAATGATAACCCGCGTTCTGAATCGCCCGAGTCGATTGTTCGCGATATTCAATCCGGTATGAAATCAACGCCTGAAGTGCATTTGGATCGACCCGCTGCCATTGCCTTGGCGATTGAGCGGGCCTCAAATAAAGATTGGGTACTGATTGCGGGTAAAGGCCATGAGACAGAGCAGATTATCGGCAAGCATCAGGTTGAATTTAGCGATCGACAATTCATTCGTGAATTGTTGGAGGCAGCATGATGTCTCTATCTCAAATAGGCACAGCTACCGATGCCCTGGATCTACATGGTCACGCCCAGCTTGAAGGCGTTACCACAGATAGTCGAACGACTTGCTCGCGAAAATTATTTGTGGCGCTACAGGGTCCGAATTTCGATGGCCATGATTTTCTTGAAGCCGCTGCCCAGGCCGATGCGGCGGCTGTAATGGTGCATAAGCCATACAATGGGTCATTGCCGGTAGTGCGCGTTAAAAATACCGCTGAGGCTTTACTTGATTTAGCCAAAGCATGGCGAGACAGGTACCCGGTTCCGATCATAGCGGTTACCGGTAGCGCGGGTAAAACAACCGTTAAGGAAATGTTGGCTTCTATCTTGTCTTTAGCTGGTCCCGGAGTGGTCACCAAAGGGAACTTAAATAATCAAATTGGTGTGCCATTAACGCTCACCAGACTCACCGCTAACGATGAATACGCGGTCGTAGAGATGGGCATGAATATGCGCGGCGAGATATCGCGCCTTGCCCAAATTACAAGCCCGAACGTGGCCGTGATTACCAACGCTGGGCCTGCCCACCTGGAATGTTTAGGTTCGGTTGAGGAAGTGGCTAAAGCCAAAGCAGAAATTTTTGATGGTCTTCGCACAGATGGTACCGCCGTTATCAACGCGGATGATCAATTTGCAGCCCAGTGGCGTAAATCGGCTGGTTCAAGAAAGCAGATTACGTTTGGGGTCTCTCCAGAGTCGGATGTTTGCGTACGGCTTGTCGAAGCCAGCCAATCGGGCCAGCAAATAAACGTAAGGCTCGAAAATCGTGAGCTGAATATTAGCCTGCCACTCGCAGGTAGTCACAATGCTATTAATGCCGGCGCCGCGATCGCTGCTGCGCGTGCACTGAATACGCCGTTTGAGCAGATTGTGACGGGTCTGGAATCTGTTGATCAAATCACCGGTCGTTCTAACAGACTTGAGATGAACGGCATCACTTTGATCGACGATGCTTATAACGCCAATCCTCTATCGATGATCGCTGCGGTTGACATGTTAGTCGCACAGGATGGTGCACGACGGGTGCTTGTGCTCGGTGATATGGCTGAATTAGGCGAAGCTGCGCTTGAGGCCCATGCGGCACTTGGCCGTTATATAGCTGACCAGTCGATCTCCAGGGTGTATGCCACAGGGGAGCTAATGAAGGCGTTGGTTTCTGAACTCGGATCACAACGGGCAATCCACTTTGATAACAAACGCGACATGCTCGAATGTTTGAGCCGAGATCTTACGCAAGGGGGTGTTGTTTTGGTTAAGGGTTCCAGGGCAGCTGGAATGGACGAAATAGTTAATGGACTTTTGGCTATATACAACAAGAAATTGTCGAAGGAGCACTGATGCTATACGAATATTTTAACTGGCTTTCCATCGATTACAGCGCGTTTAACGTTTTTCGTTACCTCACATTTCGCGCGATATGCGCAGTACTAACCTCCTTGAGTATTTGTGTTGCGATTGGCCCATATATGATTCGTAAATTGAGTCACTATCAAATTGGCCAAACGGTGAGACAGGATGGTCCACCAACCCATTTCGAGAAAATAGGCACTCCGACGATGGGAGGAGTGTTGATTTTGATTTCAATATTCCTTTCCACTATTTTCTGGGCTGATCTTGGCAATCGATTTGTGTGGGTTTCCTTATTTGCGTGTATGAGCTTTGGTTTAATTGGGTGGGTTGATGATTACCGAAAGCTCGTTGATAAGAACCCACGTGGCATAGGCGCTGCGAATAAATTAATCAGTCAATGTGTGGCGGGCAGCATATGCGCGCTATTTCTCTACTATACCGCGGTGGATCCTATTGAAACCGCACTCATTTTTCCGGTCTTTAAGGATATCGTAATTCCCCTTGGATTCGGCTACGTGTTGCTCACCGTCTTTCTGCTGGTTGGTTTTAGTAACGCTGTAAATTTAACCGATGGTTTAGACGGTTTGGCGATCTTGCCAACGGTATTGGTGTCTGGAGCCTTGGGGGTATTTGCGTACTTGACGGGGCATGCTGAGTTTTCTGTCTATTTGTCCATTCCGAGTATCCCTGGCGCTGGCGAAGTGCTGATTTTTTGCTCGGCTATCGTCGGAGCTGGGCTTGGGTTTTTATGGTTTAACACTTACCCGGCCCAGGTATTTATGGGCGATATTGGTTCGCTCGCCCTGGGCGCGGCTTTGGGTGTGGTTGCCGTTATTGTGCGGCAAGAGATTGTTCTGTTAATCATGGGTGGCATTTTTGTGATCGAAACCGCCTCAGTCATCCTGCAAGTGTTGTCATTCAAACTAATCGGTCGGCGTATCTTCAGAATGGCACCACTGCATCATCATTTTGAACTTAAAGGTTGGCCGGAGCCAAGAGTTTGCGTGCGTTTTTGGATTATTAGCTTAATGCTTGTATTGATTGGTTTAGCCACATTGAAAGTTCGTTGACAATAGCTGTGAATACAAATACCTCGACAAAATTGAGTGATACCCATGCCGTTGTAGCTGGCCTGGGCGTTACGGGCATGAGTGCAGTTAGATACTTAAGCTCTCGTGGCGCGACCGTTTCTGTTGTAGATACCCGTGCGCATCCGCCGGCGATAAATATGCTACAGGCGGAGTTTCCAGGTGTGCCTTGCACCACGGTTGATGACAGTTTGAATATCGGTCAAGCCGATATGATCGTCCTTAGCCCGGGGCTGTCGCGTAAACATCCATCAATATTAGATGCTGAATCCAACGGGGTACGAATAACCAGTGACGTCCAACTTTATAGTGAGGAGGCGCGCTGGCCAAATTTATTGGTAACCGGGTCTAACGGAAAGACCACGGTAACGACACTGCTTGGCGAAATTCTAAGCGCCGCTGGCAAGCAAGTGTTCGTCGGCGGAAATATAGGTACTCCGGTGTTGGACTCCTTACTTTCAGGTAACGCCTATTCCTGTGCCGTTCTGGAGTTGTCGAGCTTCCAACTGGAGCTGATTGAGGGGTTGACTGCAATTGCGGCGGTAATATTGAATGTAACGCCCGATCATATGGATCGTTACGATACATTTGCCGAATATCGGGCGGCAAAGGCGCATATATATGATGGCGCTGGGTGCCGGGTTTATTGGAGAGATGATCCATGCCTGGACGGTTATTTGAGCCCCGTGACCGATGACATAGCGTTTGGTTTAAGTGAACCGATGGCCAAAAATGATTACGGCCTGCGTGACAGTGGTGGAGATCAAACGATTTGTCGGGCTGAGGAACCGCTGTTAGCGGTTTCCAAACTCGCGGTGCGTGGAAACCACAACGTCCTGAATGTCATGGCATGTTGGGCAATGGCTCATCAGGCGGGGGTTGATGATTCTGTGATCGCCAAAGTTGTTAGCGCATTTTCAGGATTGCCGCACCGTATGCAAGTGGTGGGTTCGTGGCGCGGGGTGACCTGGATTAATGATTCCAAAGCAACCAATATAGGCGCGACCTCGGCGGCGCTTGATGGTTTTTCGGATCCCGTTATTTTACTCGCAGGTGGGCAAGGCAAGGGTGGTGACTTTGACGATCTAAATAGAGTGCTATTAACGTCGAGTGTAAAGCTTTTGGTGCTGTTTGGTGTGGATGCCGGGCTTATCGAAAAGCATATTGATGCCGTTGATACCGTTGTTATGACCGGCTTGGGTGAGGCAGTCAAATATGCAGCTCGGCAAGCCCAAAATGGCGATACGGTCATGTTGTCGCCAGCGTGCGCAAGCTTTGACTTGTTTTCCGGGTATGAGGATCGAGGTAAACAATTTATTCGCGCAGTTGAAAGTGAATATGCTGGGGAGTTGGGATGACCAGCCTGTCGAACGAGGGTTTTTTAGAGCACAATCGTCTGGGCGTCAATATGTGGTTGATGGGGCTCTTTGCGGTGCTGCTCATGTTCGGTCTGCTGATGGTTTATTCGAGCACAGTAGCTAATTCTGATAAGAGTCTGCAGCCCGAAACAGGTTTGCTTTTCCGGCAATTTCTTCATGTATGCATGGGTTTGTTGTTGACCGCGGCAATCGCATTTACACCGATTGATCTGTGGTATCGGTTTGGTAAGCAAATCCTGATCATAGCCATGATTGCACTGATCGTTTTACTGATACCTGGGGTTGGTCACGAAGTTAATGGCAGCACGCGCTGGATTAGTATCAACGGGATTAGATTTCAGCCAGCCGAGTTTGCCAAATTGGCCATGGTGATATACGCCGCTGGCTATCTCACACGTATGCGGGCTCGTCTGGATACCTTTAGTCAGGGGATTGTGATGATAGCAATTGTGATGGCTGTTTTAGGGCTGCTCTTGTTAGCACAACCTGATTTTGGAAGTTTTGTCGTGATTACCGCAACAGTGGGGGTCATGATGTTTTTAGGTGGCGTTCGCATTTGGCACATGCTGTTGTGCGTCGGTGTTGTGGCTTGTGCGATCACCTTCATGGTGACGCTGTCGCCTTATCGGATGGTTCGTGTATTGAGTTTTACTGACCCGTTTGCCGATCCTTTCAATAGTGGGTTTCAGCTGGTGCAGGCTTTGATAGCCGTCGGGCGTGGCGAATTGTTTGGTGTCGGATTGGGCGGAAGCATTCAAAAGCTGTACTACTTGCCGCATGCCAATAACGATTTCATCCTCGCAATTGTGGGTGAGGAACTTGGCTTTTTTGGTATCAGTTTTGTTGTCTTTTTGTTTGGTACTTTGCTGTGGTTAGCGTTGCAAACAGCGCGGTATGCGGAACAGGCTGGTCAATTATTTGCAGCGAGATTGGCTGAGGGGATCGGTGTTTTTCTGGTTATTCAGGCGCTAATTAATATTGGCGTAAATCTTGGTGTTTTACCCACTAAAGGGTTAACGCTGCCATTTATTAGCTATGGTGGTAGCAGTATGTTGGTGTGCTGCGCTGCGGTAGGTTTTTTGTTTGCGGTGCAACGTCAGTGTTTGGAGCAACCTTTCACAAAAGCTGGCGTGCACACGCCGATCCGTCGCGTAGCGGGTACCCGGCTACGAACCACCAGGAGGCCAACATGAGTCTCGTTATGGTAATGGCTGGTGGCAC